>JAFSCH010000160.1 GCA_017436865.1 Lachnospiraceae bacterium | reverse complement strand
TGGCTTTATTTGTGGAGCACATTTCCAACTTATCGGCAGATATCACATCTGTAATCAAATGTAAAGTAAGTGAATGGATTGGCTCTCAAGCCTCATTTATTCAGGCTTTATTTGGAAATATATGCTGGGAAAGTTGAGTAAATGATTAATTATGGGGGAAATATGAAATTACTGTTTACGTTGGATAGCAAAAATTATACAGATGATTTAGATATTATAGAACGCTTTGCGGTTAGAGGGTTGATTTGCAAAAACGGACTCTGGGCAATGCAGAAAAGCAATACTGGTGAGTATAAAATACCGGGTGGTGGAATTGAAAAAGGTGAAGGCAAAGAAGAGGCGCTTTACAGAGAAGTTTTAGAAGAAACCGGGCTTCACGTTTTAAATAATTCGATTCGTGAAATTGGTGAAGTTCTGGAGGTTCGTAGAGACAATTTTAATTCTGAACAGAAGTATATTTCACATTCTTACTACTATTTTTGTGAAGTTGATGAAGTGATATCAGATACTTGTATGTCAGAAAATGAATTGGCCAGAGGGTATCAGCTGGAGTGGGAAAGTATGGCGGAGATTATTGCGGAAAATCGAATCCTTTGTACGGAAATTTGGCAGAAACGTGATTTGCAACTACTTGAATGGGTACGAGAAAATATGAATAAATAGAAACTTGTCCAATTTTGTCAAGAAAGGAAATTTTGTTTTCTATATGATGCTGGTGAGGGAAATGATATGAACCAAGATGAAAAAGTAAATATTGTACAAGCAATGCAGGATTACATAAAGGAGCATGTAGACTCTGACTTAGAGACTATGTATGAGCATATTGGTTACTCGAAACGACATGCAGATCGATTGTTTTCTGAGTTGCTTCATATGACACCAAGAGAATATGTACGTAAGGTCATTCTTACAGATACTGCAAAAGAGCTGTTAGCTACAGATGACAATATTATTGATATCGCATTGAATTCAGGATATGAAACGCATGAGGGATTTACCAGAGCTTTTAAAAAGCATTTTCATACAAGTCCGGAAGTGCTAGTCACAAGCTTTTTTCTAAAATTGTTTGTCATTGACTAAAAAACAATGCAGTGATATTATGTAAACAAATGTTTGTTTCGAATATTTTCGTAATGACGAAAAATTTTTACATGTAGGAGGAGAAGTTATTTGATATGGTTTATTTGAAACGAGTATTTTAGATTTATAGTTAGGGGAGGAAAAATTATGATCGAGGTAAAACATATATATAAGGATTTTGTTTCACCGAAAAAGTATCCTGGTTTGAAAGGTGCAATTAAAGGACTTTTTTCTACTGAAAAAGTAGTGAAAAGAGCGGTAGAAGACATTTCATTTAATATTGAAAAGGGTGAAATTGTAGGCTATATCGGTAGTAATGGAGCCGGAAAATCAACTACGATAAAAATGATGACAGGTATTTTAAACCCAACGAAGGGTGAATGCTTGGTTAATGGTTTAAATCCTAGCAAAAATCGAAGAAAAAATGCTAAGAATATCGGTGTTGTATTTGGTCAGAGAACACAGTTATGGTGGGATTTGCCATTAAGTGAATCTTTTACTATTTTAAAAGAGATTTATAATGTATCAGATGAAGATTATGAGAAAAGAATGGAATTCCTGAATAAAGTATTGGAATTACAGGACTTCTTTGACAAGCCTGTAAGAACGTTATCATTAGGTCAGCGTATGAGAGCTGATTTAGGTGCTGCGTTATTACATAATCCGAAAGTATTATATCTGGATGAGCCAACAATTGGATTGGATTTGATTGTAAAGGATAACATTCGTAATGCGATAAAAGAAATCAATGAGAAGTATCAGACTACGGTTATCTTGACAACACACGATATCGAAGATATCGAGGAATTATGTAGTCGTATCATTATTATTGATGAAGGTAAGAAAATATATGATGGTTCTTTACAGAAATTAAAAGATACCTATGGAACAAAACGTAAGGTTGAGATGGAAGTAAAGCAATCTGATAAAGTGAACAAAGCAAAGTTAGCAGGGCTATTACATATTTCTGAGAATGATTTCCAAATGGAACTTGATAAGACTAACAATGTATTATCTATCATTTTTGATAAGAGTATGTTGCAGATACCGCAAATTTTATCTGCAGTAATGGAAATGAGTGAAGTGTCTGATATTCAAATTCAAGAAACGGAATTGGCTGAGATTGTAAAAGAAATCTATAGCCATGGTGTTGCATAAGGAGGACTTTATATGAAAAAGAAGTTAAAAATATATCTCCCCTTTGCATTGAATGAATTAAAACGCCAGTTAGCATATAAAGGAGCTTTCTATTTATTCATTTTTATTAGTCTATTTGGAACGTTTATAAGCTATTATTTATGGATGGCAATCTATGGAAGCTCGTCTAGTGCAACGATAGGAAATATGAGTCAGCAGGAGATGATCGTATACGTCTTTATGGTTTATGTTACATCTTCTGTTGTTACAATCTCGATTTCTGATTGGGTGAGCGATGACGTTGTAAAAGGAACGGTTGCCATGAACTTGATCAAGCCTATTGATTATAGAGCAAGTCTGATATCAAGAGCTTTAGGAAATGCAACCTATCGTTTTCTTGCTCCAGCCGTTTTTGTATGGATAGGAATCGAAATATATAAGGTTACAGTTTTAAAATTGCCTATGGTATCCATTCAGACAGTATTGTTATATGTACTTAGCTGCATTTTAAGCTTTCTGATTTTTGTTCTGTTTGATTTTTGTTTTGGAATGATTGCGTTTTTTACTACTTACATTTTTGGACTGCTTATGGCAAAAGAAGCTTTGTTAAGCTTTTTGACTGGTCAGTTAATTCCAATCAGTCTATTTCCGTTAGGAATCCAAAAGGTATTCGATTATTTACCATTTTCTTCGATGATTTATACTCCAGTAATGATTTATTTAGGAAAGTATACGGGACAAGAGTTACTGTTTGTATTAACAAGACAGCTTGTTTGGGTAATCTTGTTATATCTTTTAGGTAATGTTATATGGAAGATGGTAACAAAGCGATTAGTCGTTTTAGGTGGTTAAATTTTGCTTGAAAAATGGAGAACAGTATGAAGAAAATACAAAGATATGCAAGACTGTATAGAGTGTTGGTTACACAGTTTCTTAAAACGATTATGCAGTCTAAAGTAGATTTTTTAATGGGATTACTTGGCTTTTTCCTGACACAGATTTTAGGAATTACATTTTTATATTTGGTGTTTGAACAGATTCCTGATTTGCAGGGGTGGAGCTTTGAACAATTAATGTTCATATATGGATTTGCACAGATTCCAAGAGGGATTGATCATTTGTTTACGGACAATATCTGGTTGGTTGCTTGGCGCTTGGTAATTAATGGTGATTTTGACCGATATATGCTTCGACCAATGAATATATTTTTTCAGGTTATTGCCGAAAAATTACAGCCGGATGCGTTGGGAGAACTATTAATTGGTAGTATTTTAGTTATTATGGCTGCTACAAAGGGAATTGTTATTATTGATGGAATACATATCGTGTTATTTATCATATCCATTTTTGCAGGGGCACTTATTTATACATCCATTAAACTGTTTTTTGCATCCATTGCATTTTGGATTAAGATAAGTGGACCATTTCTGCAGGTGGCTTATGAAATGGCTGATTTTGCAAAATACCCAACAGAAATATATACACGTTTGATTCGCTTTTTAGTAACCTGGGTAATTCCATTTGCTTTTGTGGCATATATTCCTGCAAGCTTCTTTTTAAAGGAAACGGTATCGGCAGGCGTAATTGGTATTGAGTGTTTGATTGCGATTGTATTTTGGTGCGTTGCATATGCCTTATTTAATAAGGGAACACATATATATGAAAGTGCCGGGAATTAGGAAAAATGTAAAACGGTAGATAAATTTGAAGTTAACAGCTGGTTAATTATTTGCTTTTTATATCGATAGAATGGACACGTTGGTTTTTCAGCGTGTTTTTTCTATTTAAAAATATTTTTAAATACCTCTTGTGAATTAAAGAAAGGTGTGTTAATATCTATTTAAAGAAAATTTTAAATAGGTAAGAGATATGGGAGAAACAAATATTTTTAAAGTGTTAGCAGACAGTCAAAGAAGAGATATTCTTACTATGCTAAAGAATGGACGATTAAATGCTGGAGAGATTGCGGAAGAATTGCAAATTACACCAGCGGCACTTTCTTATCATTTGAAACTATTAAAGAGTGCTGATTTAGTATCTGAATATAAAGAAAAAAACTTTGTTTATTATGAAATCAATACTACAGTTTTTGATGAATTAATTATATGGGCTAATCAGTTTGGAGGAAAAAAGAGATGAAAAAAATAATGTGGATAGTAGCAATGATTCCGGTTGTAATCACAAGTGTGGTACTACAGTTTATGCCAGATGTTATACCTATGCATCATGATTTGGAGGGAAATGCTGACAGATGGGGAAGTAAAACAGAAAGTCTTATTTTCCCGATAATTATTTTGTTTATTACACTATTTTGGCATTTGCTAATCAATGTATTTGAAAAAAAATCAAAAACAGCAAAAACTGAAAAGGAACAAATGGAAGCAAAATCTTCTGCAAAAGTATTGTGTGTTGTAGGACTTTCGCAGGCTATCATGTTTGGTATTATGCATTGGTTTATTCTTTATTCTTCATGGATACAAGCAAATACGGGTAGTTTTCAGGCTACTATTGATATTGCAAAAGTGTCCTGTATTTTATGTGGTATTATGTTTATTGTATTAGGAAATTTTATGACAAAAGCAAAACGAAATGCGGTAGTGGGACTTCGAACCGTTTGGAGTATGCATAATGACAATACGTGGAGGAAGAGTAATCGCTTTGGGGCAATATGTATTATTGTCACCGGATTATTGACTATCATTACAACTATATATACAAGTGGAATGACCGGCACAATTTTTATGTTGATTTATTTATTTTTGGCAGTGGTTGTAGCAGTTATTTATTCAAAAAAGGTGTATGATAGGGAAGTTGGCAAGTGATTTTTAGCTATGTGGAGAAAATTCTTTAGGCTACAATCAATAGTGGCGTAAACGAAAAAGCAGTCTTTAAATATAGAAAAACTGCCCTTTCGTTTGCGCCGCGTTTGATTTTGCCAAAGTGAACAAAGTAAGCGTCCGTGTAGCCGATATGTATGGACTTTCAATCCTTACTCTTTTATCATAATGAGAAGAAGTTCTGGTTATGATAGTTGTGTTACAAATTGATTTCGTAAAATCATGGCACGACAAATAGACCTCATTAAAGAGGTTTTTGCAAAAGTATAAAATCTATTTTTAAATTCGAAGAGGTATTCGTTGTTGTGGTTTCCCCAGATGACCACCACAGCATTTGCAGACAGTAACCTTGATGCCATAGAGTGTTTCCAGCATCTGTGGTGCTTCCATATCTTTTAGCCTTGACAGATACTGCTTACAGCCAAGGAGATTCCGACATAATGTCAGATGCTGAGTCTTACTTCGTGTACATAGTAATCCGTAGTGTCTGATTCTTACAAAGCGCTTTGGTGGCACATGCATAAGAAACCTGCGGATAAATTCAATTCCGGAAATGGTATATTCTTTCCATTTGCCTTCTTCACGATAATCCTTCACATAGTAAGTAACAGTATTTTCGTCCATGCGAATGATACGATGATTGCTGATGGCAATTCTATGTGTATACTTACTGAGATAATTAATGACAGACTGTGCACCATTGAAGGTTTTCTTGCAATGAGGAATCCAGTCTTTTTCATAACAGGTATTCAGCAATTCTTTGAAAGCATAATGATTGCGATATTTTTCACTACTTCCATGAAACTGAAGCTTCTTCTCATTCCACAAGCGTTTGAGCTCATCCATATATTTACCACGAAACAGCTTTGACAAAATCTTTACCGGAAGGAAGAATTCTTCACCTTTATCACGCCACTGATTTTTAGCAGTCAGGCCACCGCCAAGCAGGATAACATGAATATGAGGATGATAATTCATTTCGGATCCCCAGGTGTGTAACACACAAATATATCCCACCCTTGCACCGAGATGCTTTGTATCGGCTGTTAACTCATTGATAGTTGCAGAAACAGAATGATACAGTGCATCATACAGAAGTTGCTGGTTGCTGTAGATTAAAGAGTTTAATTCCTGTGGGACTGTAAATACCACATGGAAGTAAGGAGCTTCGAGAACATCTTCACGACGTTTATCCATCCATTTTTCTTTTGGGAGCGCCTGGCACATGGGACAGCATCTGTTACGACAGGAATTATAGTGAATCTGTGGATGTCCACAGTCTTCACAGAATTGTACGTTAGCACCATAAGCTCCGGTTTTGCAATTGATAATACAATGAGCCACCTTTGCTTGCTGAGGAGAAGGAGAATACTGCTCTAAATAGAGTGGATAAAACCGGTGAAATATATCCTGTACTGTAGGATTAACCATTTATTTCACCAGCTCTCTTATCAAAAGGGCTCTGAACACCTAATAATGCCTTGTTGCTAACATGAAGATAGATTTCAGTGGACTTAGGGGAACGATGTCCTAACAAGGTTTGAATATATCTTATATCAACACCATCTTCCAAAAGATGAGTTGCATAGCTGTGTCGCAGAGAATGCATGCGTATACTGTGAGGAAGGCCGGCAATCTTTAAAGACTTTTTGAAAACAAGTCTTGGACCG
>JAFSCH010000115.1 GCA_017436865.1 Lachnospiraceae bacterium | reverse complement strand
CGATGTAAAGACGACAAGAGCCGTATGATGGGAGACTATCACGTACGGTTCCGTGAGAGGTTTGGGGTGAGATTCCCCTTATCTACTCGACCCAAGTGGAATTGTAAGTATCACATTGTTTTTGCACCAAAGTTCAGAAGAAAAATAATATATGGACAACTGAAACAGGACATAGCTAATATATTGAGTGCTTTATGTAAGAGAAAAGGAGTCAAGATTGTAGAAGCAGAGATGTGTTCAGATCATGTTCATATGTTGGTTGAAATTCCACCAAGCATAAGTGTTTCAAGTTTTGTGGGATATCTGAAAGGAAAGAGTACCTTAATGATATTTGAAAGACATGCAAATTTGAAATATAAGTTTGGAAATAGACATTTTTGGTGTAGGGGATATTACGTTGATACTGTAGGCAAGAATGCAAAGAAAATACAGGAATATATTCAAAATCAGTTGAAAGAAGATTTTGAGTATGATCAGATGACGTTGAAAGAGTATGTAGACCCGTTTACGGGTGAGCCAGTAAAGAAGAACAAGTAATATGAGTCCAAGGGACTCAAGTAGGTAAATGTTTTGCGGCTGGCGAACTTTTCGATGAGTCTTTAGACTCAAACGCAGGTAATGAGCCCTTATAGGGCGTGAGCAAACCACCGGCTAAGCCGGTGGTGCTGATTGGGCATTTTTAGGTATATATAGTCAGTTATTCTTTAATTAATATATATTGAAAAATGTAAGGACATATGTATGTCTATGAAAATCTGTAGAATAATGTCAAAGGCATATCAAAAGCAAATAATAAGGAATGAAGAGGAAGGTGGTAAAGAATGCATGAGAGTTTTGATATTTATCAATGTATTAGAAATATAGAAATAAGAGAATTTTTCCGTCAGAATATGCGATTTACGGTAAATGAAAAGATACAGTTAATTCTACATAGTTATGCCTCAATAGAGAAGAAAAGAGAAATGCTTCAAGCATTATCAGAATTAATCTGTGTAAAGGATGAATATAAAGTGAGGCAAATGATTACTTTATTCAATTTATGTATTGCGCAGATATATAATCCGACTGATAGGGTTCTGTATGTAAGAGAATGTATTTCGAATGCAACAACGGAAATGAAAGTAAGTTCACTAGATGTATTTCGTTTTCCTACAGCGGATATAGAGTTTTATGATTCTATGGAAAAATTGCTTGATGAAACAGGAAAACTATATAACCATAGTAACGATTTTCAGGAAAAAGTATATGTATATCAGATTATTTTACCGCAGAATCAGCCTCATCAGATACTGATGGAATTTGAAATGCTATGGCTGGAGAAGAAGTTACAGATAGTCAGAGTTTATCCCAATGAACCATGGTTAATAGAAAGAGGAGTATTTCCGGAGACACTTGCCAGTTTGAATTATTATTATGAGCTTTGTCATTTGGAGTTGCCATTTGAAAACGGTTGCAGACTAAAGATTCAGACACCAATCATGCAAGAGCCGATATATGGGATATTGCAAAGTGAAAAAGACAGTAATGGTTGTTGGTATCACTTCTTTAAGCCGGACGGAATTACGGAAAATGAGCATTTAATTGATTTATCGTATCATGAAATTCAACTTACATCTGGATATTCGGTATTTGATTGGGTAGAAAGATGTGATGGATAGAAAGTTTTTGCCAATATAATATACCAAAACACTATTGACATTTGAAATTATTGTCGATATACTACGTGTCATAAGTTTTACAACTTATAACATTCAGACACTAATTAACCCTGATTCGAAAGGAGGATAATCATGACACGTAATATGAACTTAAAAAACAACAATTTAACAGTAAACCAGAGAGTTGTGGTTGTCCGTATATCTGTTTTAGGGTAGTCTTTATATCTTATCCATAATTGTATATATAGGATATCTGCATCTCTTGATTGAGGTGCTTTTTTGATGCCAAGAAATTGCTTTTTGTATTATGCATAGCATATCAGGAAGCGGTTTCATTGGCATACGGAAAAGTGCTATGAGAAAGGATTTTTATGATAACAATTAATGGAGTCTATACATCAGCGAATATTTTCACAACACAGAACAAAGAACATGCAATAGATGATTATGCAGTGCAACAGTTACAGATGTTATGCAATCATGAAACAGCTAAAGGAAGCCGGATATGTGTTATGCCGGATGTACATCCCGGAAAAGTAGGAACAATCGGACTTACTATGACGGTAGGTGAAAGATTAATGCCTGATCTGGTAGGTATTGATATCGGCTGTGGGATGACACTGGCACAGATAAAAGGAAAGAAAATTGAATATCAGAAATTAGATGCCGTCATTCGTGAAAACATACCATCCGGTTTTGCAATACGAAATAAGATACACCGATTTGCAAAGGAATTTGATTTATCAAGATTACATTGTTACAGACATATTCAGGAAGAGAAAGCATTACTCAGCCTTGGAACATTAGGTGGGGGTAATCACTTTATTGAGGCAGATAGAGATGAGGAAGGTAATCTTTACATAGTGATTCATTCAGGAAGTCGTCATTTAGGAAAAGAAGTAACAGAATACTATCTGAAGGAAGGGCAAAAAGAACTCTTAGCTAAGGGAATGAAAATTCCATATGAACTGACGTATCTGGAAAATGGATTGTTACAAAGCTATCTGCATGATTTACAGGTGGTTCAACAGTTTGCAACTCTGAACAGAGAAATTATATTGGATGAGCTTGTAAAGGGAATGAAGTGGAAGGTGTTAGATAGTTATTCGTGTATTCACAATTATATTGATACATCAGAGGAAACGCTGCATGTATTCTGCGCACCTATGCTCAGAAAAGGAGCGATTTCTGCAAAGAAAGCAGAGAAAGTTATTATTCCGATTAATATGCGGGACGGGATTATATTAGGGGAAGGTCTTGGCAATGAAGCGTGGAATTGTTCTTCACCGCATGGAGCAGGAAGGATTATGAAGCGTGAAGATGTAAAAACACAATATACGGTATCCTCATTTAAAACGGCAATGAAAGGAATCTATACAACCTGTATTGGTAAAGAGACATTGGATGAAGCTCCATTTGCTTATCGGAACTTGGATGATGTGAAAGAAGTAATCAAAGAAACAGTAAATATTACCAAAATCATAAGACCAATTTACAATTTCAAAGCTGGAAATTAGCAGAAAGGGATGATTCAAAGATGAGTAGTTATAGAGAAGTACCATGCAAATATTATCTTGCCTATGGAGAGTGCGAAAAAGGAAGAGAGGCAAACCATAAGAAATATTGTCAGCACTGTGGAAAGTATATTCCGCGTGCAAAAGTAAAGAAAATAAATAAGAAAAAACAATACAATGAGAAACAACGTAGTAAATATATTGCATAAAACTGTTAAGAAAAACAGTAGTAAAGAACAAAAGAGGAGAAAGAATTTATGAATTTACCATTAACCGTAAATCAGGAAGAGTTATTGGAAGTATTATTAAATATTGCACCTGTTAGACCTGTGTTTATATGGGGAGCACCAGGGATTGGAAAGTCAGCATTAGTTGAGAAGTTTGCAGAAAGTGTAGGATTACCATGTGTATCTTTATTGGGAAGCCAGTTAGCACCGGAAGACATTATCGGAATTCCACAGATTACAGGAGAAGTAAGCACATTTTTACCGCCCAAGATGATTGCAAGAAAAGAGCCATATTGTCTGTTCTTAGATGAGTTAAATGCCTGTTCGCAGGAAGTACAAAAGGCATTTTATTCGCTGATTCATGAAAGAAGAGTAGGTGAATATTATTTGCCGGAAGGAAGTGTTGTAATCGGAGCAGGTAACCGTTCGCAGGATAGTGCGATTGTAAAAACAATGTCATCAGCACTCATAAACAGAATGTTTCATGTTCAGTTGAAGCCTGATGTGAATAGCTGGCTTTCGTGGGGGTATGAAAACGGACTACATCCTTGGGTATTGGAATACATTACACAAAGACCAGATCATTTATACTCAGAGCCACCTAAGACAGAAGAAATCTACTCTACACCGCGTTCATGGCATATGCTTAGTGATGCACTGAAGGAATATGGAGAACACATTACAGAAAATGAAATCAGAATACTGTCATATGGATGCTTGTCAGCAGCGCATGCAGGAATGTTTGTAGCATTTACAAAGCAGTGTGGCAATAAATTTTTGCTGAATGAGATTATTAAAGGAACAGAAAAGTTCCCATCAGCACCGGAGGATAGAGATTCACTGTATTTTATAGCACAGTCATTCAGAGCTAAGCTTTGGCATGACTTACCGGAGAAAAAACAGAATATGACGAAGGATAGTCAATATCTTGCACATAGAGCAAAGGCATTGATAAAAGAGCTTGCACAGATAAATCTTGAGATAGCGCAGATGGTAGTATCTGTAGAAGAAAACAAGAAATTACCGGATTGGTTTCTGGTAGAAATCGTAAGGGATATCCCAAGGCTGATTAGTGGAACGGAGTAATGCAGATGGGAAAAAAGGGAAAAGAAAAAATACCTCTGGAAAGGGAAAATTTGGAACAGGGAATTCGATTATTTCAATCACACAGATTATTTGGAAAATTGAGTGGGTATATCAGAAACTGTAAAAAGAAAGAGATTGGAAAAGACTGTATCAGTGTTGTTAAGTCAGATGGAACAATTTGGGTAAATGAAGAATATCTGTTACATCCCAAAGAGTGGCTGTATATATTGGCATTACAGCACTTGCATCTGGGATTTGGGCATTTTGATGAGGAAAGAATGCCTGAGAAAAATACATTGCTACAACAAAGAGTAGATATACAGAGATGGAATCTGGCTTGTGACTTATATTGTATGAAGTTTCTAAAGGATATGAAATGCGGGCAGAATCCATTTCAAGATATGGACTTAAAAATAAAACTGGCTGATGAAACAGAAATATATAATGAATTACTTGAAAAACAATGGAAGGAAGCAGAAACGGAGTTTTTTAAAGAGATTCGAAAAAGAATACAAATGGTTGGTTTAGATAAGCCGCTTGTATATCAGAATGGGCGAAAGAATCGTTATGTGGAAGGCTTTAGCTATGCATTGGCATATTCTGTAACAGAAACCATAGATAGTGCAGCAGGTACGAATAAAACAGTAGAAAAATGTAGTGAAAAGGTCAAAAGAGCCGCAGAATGGTTCATGAATCACTATCCCTTATTAGGCGGAATTGCTACAGGATTTCAGATTATAGAAGATTATAGGATATGTACAGAAGAGGAAATACAGATAGCAGCAGTTGATATAGAAGCAGGGGAAATCTATATTAATACTGCGGCAGGACTTGATGAAGAGGAATTGAAGTTTGTGCTGGCACATGAGTATCTCCATGCCGGACTGCAACATCATACAAGAAGTGCAGGGAAAAATGCATATCTTTGGAATGTTGCCTGTGATTATGTCATTAATGGCTGGCTCGTGGAACTGAAAATAGGAAAAATGCCAGAATGTGCTTTGTATGATGTAAAATTTGCCAATATGTCAGCAGAAATGATTTATGATGAAATACTTGGTGATATAAGGCAATATATGAAGCTTGGCACATTCAGGGGCTATGGAAAGGGAGAGTTTGGAAGAGTCAGAGCAGGAAAGAATCCATTAGATGATATAGACCTCGACAGATATTTTAGGGAAGCTTTATCTCAGGGCTTGGAATATCATCAGCAGAATGGCAGAGGCTATTTACCGGCAGGTCTTATCGAAGAAATAAAGGCTTTGTGTATGCCTGCAATTCCATGGGATGTAGAACTGGCACAGTGGTTTGAAATACATTTTCCGGCTTTAGAAAAACATAGAACATATGCAAGACCAAGTAGGAGACAGGGAACAACGCCTGATATTCCAAGACCACGAATGGTATGGTACGAGGAAGAGAAAAATGCAAGGACATTTGGTGTTATTGTTGATACATCCGGTTCTATGGATAAACAGTTAATAGGAAAAGCGTTAGGAAGTATTGCAAGCTATGCGAATGCTAAGGAGGTTCCTTTTGTAAGAGTGGTATTTTGTGATGCAAAAGCATACGATGCCGGATATATGGAGCCGGAGAGAATTGCTGACCGTGTGGAAGTCGTAGGAAGAGGGGGAACTATTTTACAATATGGTGTTAACTGTCTTGAAAATGCAAAGGATTTTCCAAAAGATGGACCGATACTTATTATTACGGATGGTTTTATCGAGAGTAATCTGAAAGTACATAGAGAACATGCATATTTGATTCCGAAAGGTCATAGGCTGCCATTTAAGACAAGAGGGAAAATATTTTACTTCCAATAAAAAATGAACCATTGCTCAAATGATACGAGCATGGTTTATTTTTTATTATTTGAAGATTAATAATGTGCTGGCTGGTGTATTCAAGGCATCTGCAATATCCATAAGTGTTTCAAGAGAAATAGATGTAGGCATATTAGGTGCTTCGATATTGCTCATGTGAGTACGGCTGATTCCTACTTTTTCTGCTAATTGTAACTGGCTGAGACCAGCTAATTTTCTATAATATGCGATATTTAATCCAATCATTTTATATTCTTGTTCACGTTTCGTTGGCATGTTATCACCTCTCAAATTAGTTTATGTGAGAAAATGAAATATATAAACAATAATCAAATTTGCGTATGCAATGTATTAATTTGCAATAGCTGTATTTACAATTGCAAATATCAAGTGTTAGAATATTTAATATAAAGGAAAGAAAAAACTGAAAATAATAACAAGATGGACAAAGGTATGTCTACGGTAATGAGTATAATAAAAGTATAACAAGAAAAGAGGTGGTTCAGTGGATACAGAAGAGTATGGAAAGCAAATGAGGATATTAGATATAATGACTCGCCTGACAGAGGGGCAGGTGATAAATAAGAAAGTAGCTGCAAATCAATATGGAGTGAACGAAAGGACGATTCAGAGAGATATTGAGGTGATCCGAACATATTTTTCTGAGAGAGAGACAGTAAGGGGAAAGCGAAAAGATATTATATATAATCGAAGTCTTAATGGTTATATTTGTGCTTGTGAGAAGGAGAATGAACTAACAGATGAAGAGGCTTTGGCAGTGTGTAAGATATTATTGGAAAGCAGAGCTTTTACAAGAGAAGAAATGTATCAGATACTTGATAAAATCGTTAAATCCGATATTGCAACTGAGAGAAGACAAGAGGTACAGGAGCTGATTCTTAATGAAAAACATTATTATATTCCATTAAAACACGAAAAACCGCTTCTTACTGCTATATGGGATATTGGAACAGCTATCCGGAAACAGCGATTAATGAAAATAGACTATTCGAGATTAGATGGAAAAAACGTCAAAAGACGGATTAAACCGGTTGGAATCATGTTTGCGGAATTTTATTTTTATCTGATTGCATTTCATCATGATAGTGAACCGGCAGCAAAGTTCGAAGTGGACGAGCTACACCCAACAATATATCGAATAGACAGGATTAATAGATACAGTATAGAATCGGAACATTTTCAAATGCCATATGGTAGCAGATTTGAAGAAAGCCAGTTTAGACAGAGAGTGCAATTTATGTATGGAGGAGATTTGGTAAAGCTAAAGTTTATATATAAGGGTACATCCTTAGAAGCAATACAGGATAGATTTCCTACAGCAAATTGTGAGCTAAATGATAATGGTACATATACGGTAACAGCGGAAGTGTTTGGCGGTGAAGGTGTTGATATGTGGTTGAGGAGTCAAGGAGAAAATGTACTATTGATATCAAGAAAGGGTGATTTGGTGTGAAAGTAGTAAGAGGTTATTCACCAAAAGGATTAGTAATTGCAGGAATTGGTGGAGCAGTAGCAAATAGGCTGAGAGCAAATAGTTTGGATAAACAGACAAAAGAAATAGAAGAAAGAATTTTAAAAGAATATAGTGAACAAGAGGAAAAAAATATAGCTTTATTAAAGCAGTTTGGAAGAATGAAATTAAGTACTTGCACAATAGAAATTGAGGAATTCCTAAAATATTATTCATTGATTGACAATATAGATATTGAAAGTAGCAGTATAAAAAAACAAGGATGTCAAGACACTACTAGAGAATTGATATTGAAGATAGATGCGATGGTAAAAAGAGCAAGGGAGGATTCAGAAGACAGTGAAAATGTTTTATATCTATGGGCAATTCATGCAGAATTTGATAGGTATAAAAGGAATAATGGAGAAAAAACAATATATCCGCATGTAGGAGGACCAGCTTTGTTACTGGATTGGAACTTGATAAATTATGCGAATAAAAGATTAGAGAATGCAAAAGAAATGGAAACATTATCGAAAGAACAGATTAAGGAACTTAAGTGGATTTATAAGGCTGTCGAAAAATTATTGCTAGTACTGGAGAAACAAAAAAGACTAGTAGGTTGTGCAAACACCGAATTGAAAATGATTTTGAAAAATACAAACGATTGGAAAACATTTTCAGAAGAAGATAAAAGAGCTGTTGTTAATATGTTGAAAGCAGTATTAAGAGTACAAGAAATAATAGAATTACCGTTAGTTGATAGAAATGGAAATTTATCCGAAATGGCTATGGATTTTATTGAAAACGAAGTTCCTTATTTCTTTGCTACAAAGGAGTAAGCCTATGGGAATCGAATTTGCAAATAAGGTGGCAGACAATTTTACAATTGAGCCAGAAGAAAATATTTTTAAAAGTATTTTTCAGCAGTATGAAAAGGTAATTGTTGAAAGTATCATTACTTCGTTTGGATTGGATTTTATTATATCTGATCGTTTAGGTGGAGATGTAGATACAATTCATAATGTAAGAGAGGCTGTGAAAGAAGGAAGTGAGCTTACATATAAAAATGCGCAGAACGCCAAAGCATTTCAGGAGCATCGCTTATATGACAAGGACATTTCAAGAGAATATCATTCAGATGAACGATATATTGCTAAAAATGCTAAGGTGAGTGAAGCACGAAAAGCTGGTATGTTGGAAGATGCTTATACTGGAAAAATGATGACACGCAACGAAAAGAGTAATTTAGATCATGTTATTTCGGCTAAAGAAATTCATGATGATTCCGGAAGAATACTGGCAGGCCTTAATGGTGTAGATTTGGCTAATGCAGATGTGAATTTGCAACCTACAAATGAAAGTATTAATAAATCAATGAATAAGTACTCTATAGATGATTTTCTGGCTAGAATAGAAAAGAATGAGGAGGAAAGGAATCGTAGAATACAAGAGCTAAAAGAGCAACAAACACTTACCGATAAAGAGCGAAAAGAACTAAATAAATTAGAAAAATTGAATGAGATAAATCCAGAGCTAATGCATGAAAAGGATGAAAAGGCAAGAAAAGCCTATGAATCGAAGCTTGCAAGAGCTTATTATACAAGTCCTAGTTTTGTAAAAGATACGGCTAAGGCAGCGGGAAAACTCGGAGTCAAGATGGGAGTTAGGCAGTTATTTGGATTTGTGTTTATGGAAGTGTGGTTTGCTGTTAAAGAAGAATTAGCACAGAAAGAAGATGAAGAATTCAACTTAGAGAAGATATATCTAGCGATTGTTCAAGGTGTAAAGAAAGGAGTAGAAAAAGCGAGACAGAAATACAAAGAAGCAATAGCTGTATTGGGAGAAGGTTTTATAGCAGGGGCTTTATCAAGTATTACAACAACTCTTTGTAATGTGTTTTTTACAACAGCAAAGAACACTATAAAAATAATCAGAGAAACATACGCATCGACAATAAGAGCATTAGATATAATTTTGTTTAATCCTGATGATTTATTGTTAGGTGATAGAGTAAAAGCGGCTACAGTTGTTATAGCGACTGGCGCAAGTGTTGTGACAGGTTCTATTGTAATGGAATTGATTGAGACAACATCGGTAGCAGAGATTCCGATAGTAGGAGATATAGTACAGACATTTTGTGGTACATTAGTAACAGGAATACTAAGTTGTACACTTTTGCTATTAATAGATAGAAGCTCATTAATAAAGAATGTTGTAAAAAAATTGAATGAGGTTCCTACAATGAGCACTATGACACATTATTACAGTGAGCAGGCACGATATATTGAGAAGTATGCAGCAGAGTTAATGAAAATCGATGTAGATAAATTCCAAGAAGAAGTTTCACTGTATATGAAGATGGAGGAATTCATTTCGCAGGGGATAGATGAAATGGAGCTCAATAAACGTCTAAAAAATGTGATTGAATTGGTTGGCATTAATATTCCATGGGAAGGAAATTTTGATGATTTTATGGAAGACAAAAACAATAGGTTGGTGTTTGAGTAATGTTTCAATGTAATAAATGCGGAGAATGTTGTAGAAATCTTGATAAATCAGATTTGTATCGAGAATTGGATAGAGGTGATGGAACATGTATATACCTTAAAGACGACTTATGCAGTGTCTATACTAGCAGACCTTTATTATGTAGAGTTGATGAATGTTATGATATTTTCTTTAAAAGTATTATGACTAAAGATGAGTATGAACTTAAAAATTATGAGCAATGTAAATTATTAATAATACAAAAGCAAAAAAGAGGAGGGTTATAATATGCCATTACCATTAGTTTTAGGTGTTGCTGCGGGAATTGCAGGAGCAGTAGGGACAGGAGCAGCCGTTCACGGAGCGGTGAAGATGAAACAAGCCAATGATAGTATGAAGAATACGGAAGAACGACATAATAGGAATCTTGAGAGGTTAAAGGAAAATAATGATAAAACTACAAAACAGATGGATAAATTAGGAAAAGAAGAATTGGAAATTCTCGATAGTTTTAAAACTTTTTCAGATTATATAGAAAAAGTGCAAAATAGACCAGAATTCAAAAATTATAATATGGAGAAGATAGAAATTCCTGAATATGATCCAGAAGAACTCAAAAAGGTTTCATTAGGAGCGAGTATTTTATTAGGCGGATTGAGTGGTGCAGCGATGGGAACTGCTGGTGGATTTGCGGCAGCAGGAGCTACAACCTCTGCGGTGATGGCAGTAGGAGTTGCGTCGACAGGAACATCTATTGCAAGTCTTACAGGTATAGCAGCGACTAACGCAACGCTAGCAGCTTTAGGCGGTGGTGCAATAGCAGCAGGAGGTGGTGGGATTGCATTAGGAACCACTATATTAGGAGTAACTACTCTTGGAGTTGGTCTACTTGTGGGAGGATTGATTTTTAATTTTTCGGGAGAAAGCATGCACAGTAAAGCTGATAAAGCATACGAACAAATGCAAAAAACAGAGAAAGATATAAATGAAATATGCTCCTATTTAAAGAAATTATATATTACCTCAAGTATGTATAACAGAGTACTGTCAAGTGCAAATGAGATTTATAAGAAGCATTTAGCCAAAATGGAAATAATTGTGGATATTAGAGAAAAAACAGATTGGAATACTTTTACCGAAGAAGAAAAGTTATGCTTTGAAAATGCAGCACTTTTAGTAAGTCTGTTATATAAAATGTGTCGAGTTTCATTAGTTATACAGACAGAAGGAGAAAGACTGAATGAAGTTAATGCACAAGAAGCAGAAAAGACCTTACATGAGGTAGAAGATATTTTAAAGCAGAAAGGTTTTAATAATGCGATGGCATAAAACTGATTTGCAGGTTTCTGTTTAATAGATGACAGAATAAAATATATGTTACGAGAGCATTTAGAAAAAGGAAGATTATATAATTATATACTATATCTATGATACATGGCAGGGCGTTAGTCCTGCCATTCTTTTATATAAACGCAAGGAAGGAGCTGATAACATGAAGATACCAATTGTTAGATTACAAGTGGTAAAGGAAAATGAAATTGATTATGGGGGTGAGATGTTGAATATACCACTAAAAGCGGTGCAGCTAGTGAAGAAAATAATCGGAGAATCAGACAGGGAATATATTGTGGTGTGCTGTGTTAATTCTGCAATGAAGCCTACAAATATTGAAATCGTAGGAATAGGAACATCCAATACATGTTTATTTGGTATTCCGGAGATATTTAAAACTGCAATGCTGACGAATGCAAATGGCATTATTGTGTTCCATACACATCCATCAGGAGAAGCAGTTCCTAGCAAATTAGATGAGCTTCAGACCAAAAGGCTGTTAAAGATAGGTAGGCTGTTAGGCATTGAAGTAAAAGACCATATTATTATAGGAGAGGGGGACAAGTATTTCAGCTTTTTGGAAAATGAATTATTGGCAGCGTAAATGAGAAGGTATAGCCTTCTTGTTTTTAATTAAGGGGGTGAATTAGAATGGAGCGCATTGTTATGGCGGCACTGAAACTGATCGTGGTGGTGATATTTGAATTAAGAAAGAAACGTGCAGTGTAAGGAGAGACAGCAGATGATAGAAATTCAATTTGTAATTCGTATAGGAAAAAAGATGATTGAGGACATTATTGCAAAAATATTTAAAGTGAATGATGAAGAGATAGAGGAGGATTTAGAATGGCAGCAGAAGTAGAAACAATATTTTATGTTAGAGAGACACCATGGCATGGATTAGGAAAAAGGGTGTCAGAAGCACCAAGTTCAAAGGACGCATTAATATTAGCCGGATTGAACTGGAAAGTAAAACAGGAGCCAATTTATACAAATAAAAATGAAGAGATTGTGGGATATAAAGCCAATGTAAGAAATACTGACCGTAAGGTGCTTGGAGTAGTTACAGACAGATATAAGGTGATTCAGAATGAGGAAGCATTTGCGTTTACGGATGCTTTACTTGGAGAAGGTGTTAAGTATGAGACGGCTGGTTCTTTACAGGATGGAAGAAAAGTATGGTTACTGGCAAGAATGCCACAAGAGTATATTATTTCAGGCGAAAGGATTTCACCGTATTTGGTATTTTCTAATACGCATGATGGAACAGGAGCTGTTAAGGTATGTGCGACACCAATCAGAGTGGTATGTAATAATACATTGAATTTGGCGCTTGCTACAGCAAAACGTTCGTGGACTATGGTACATACAGGTGATATTAGGAGTAAGCTTCAGGAAGCACAAGATACATTGTTTAAGGCACAGGACTATATGGATAAGCTTGGGGTAGCATTTGATGAACTGCGAATGAAGAAGCTTTCTGATAAGCAGGTTATGGATTATATTCAGATTTTACTTCCGATTGAAGATGGAACATCAGCTCAACAGGTTCGAAATATGAATAAACTACGTGAAGATATGAAGATGAGATATTTTGATGCACCGGATTTAAAGAGCCTTGAAAAGAATGGATATAGATTCATTAATGCGGTATCTGATTTTGCAACACATTCAGAGCCATTGAGAAAAACTTCAAATTATAAGGAAAATCTGTTTAGCAGAACAATGGATGGAAATGTAATGATAGACAAGGCATATCAGATGTTATGTGCATAGCAGGGAGGAATTTTATGGAACTGAATAGAAAAAGGCGTATCTTTACAAGAAAGATTGCCAAGGAATTACAGAGCTTTAAAAGAGATATATCAAAGAAAAAAGCTACTGAGGTTATGGAAGAAGCATATCGAATAGTGTGTGTAATCAGTATATATGAAATGTTGTTGGAAATGAGCCAGGATATGAGTATGGATACGGTGCAGGAATTGATAAAAGTTCCGGGTGTTTTATCATATTTTTATGACCAGTGGTTAAAGATACAGGATTCTTTTGAATATGAATTACAAGACTGTATCGTATCAGAGGTTAGCAAAATCTGCATGAAGAATAAGAAGAGTAATAGGGGAAATGGGTACGATGAGAAAGCTTGTTGCTACTAATAATATTGAAAAAGATGAATGGTTAAAACACAGAAAAAGAGGAATTACAGGGACAGATGCCGGAGCAATAACTGGAATGAATCCGTATGTAAGTGCTATGGAAGTATATCAGGATAAAATATCAGATGAAATCGTGCAGTTTGATAATGAGAGTATGCGACAGGGAAGAGATCTTGAAAATTATGTGGCAGAGAGATTTATGGAGAATACAGGGTTAAAGGTAAGGAAAGCGAATGCCATATATCAAAATGAAGAACACCCGATTATGCTTGCGGATTTTGACCGTTTGATAGTAGGGCAAAAAGCAGGGCTTGAATGTAAGACAGTATCACCATATTCAGCTGATAAGTGGAAATAGGGGGACATTCCGTTACATTATCAAATGCAGGTACAGCATTATTTAGCAGTGTCGGGTTTTGATTGCTGGTATATAGCAGCACTTATTTATGGAAGAGAATTTATTGTTCATAAAATTGAGCGTGATGAAGAGCTAATACAGTATCTGATTACGATTGAAGAACGATTCTGGAATGACAATGTTTTAGCCAAAGTGCTTCCGGCACCGGATGGAACGGAAAGATGTTCAGAAATCATTGCAAAGTTATATTTTCAGTCGGATTCTAAGAGGCAGATTGAACTGCATGGTTTCCAATCACTTTTAAAGCGGAGAGAAGAATTGGTTGATTTGATTAATCGAATGGAGCAGGAAAAGAATTCAATCGAGCAACAGGTAAAGCTTGAAATGCAAGATGCGGAGTATGCAACCGCAGATAATTATAGAATCTCTTGGACGTCTTCAGAGGCAAGAAGGCTTGATACAAAGAGGCTAAAGGAAGAACAGCCGGAGGTATATGACCAATATTGTAAGGTAACTAGAAGCAGAAGATTTCAAATTAATGCAGCATAGAAATGGAGAGATATTATATGAGTGAAGTGAATATCAAGCAGGAATTAGAACTGCAAGCAAAGTCAGAGAAAAAGGATGTGAAGCTTACAAAAAATATGAGCATTCCTGATATGGTAAAGGCAATGGCTCCAGAGATTAAGAAAGCATTGCCGGCAGTGATGACACCGGAACGATTTACAAGAATTGCTTTATCTGCGCTAAATAATACACCACAATTACAACAATGCACACCAATGTCATTTATTGCGGCGTTATTAAATGCGGCACAACTTGGCTTAGAACCGAATACACCATTAGGACAAGCTTACCTAATTCCTTATAAAAATAAAGGAAATATGGAATGTCAGTTTCAGATAGGATATAAAGGACTGATAGACCTTGCTTATCGAAATGGACAAATGCAGACCATTCAGGCACAGGAAGTATATGAAAATGATTTATTTGAATATGAATACGGATTAGAACCAAAATTAATTCACAGACCAGCTTTTTCAGAAAGGGGAGAGTTGGTCTGTTTTTATGGGATTTTCAGAACCGTTAATGGGGGATATGGTTTTTCTGTTATGAGTAAAAATGATATGGACAATTTTGCTAAGACATATTCCAAGGCGTTTGATTCGTCATATAGTCCATGGAAAACAAATTATGTGGAAATGGCAAAGAAAACAGTCATTAAGCAGGCATTAAAATATGCGCCAATTATGACAGAGTTCCAGAGAGCATTATCAACAGATGAAACTATTAAGTCGCAAATTTCAGAGGATATGTTTTCAGTGGTGAATGAGATGGATTACAGTGCCATTGCATAAGGAACGGAGGAAAGGTAGATGATATACGAAGAATTTTTGGATTTAGTAAAAAGAAGTTTGGAAGAGCGTATGGGTGAAGAATATGCTTTCGAAATAACAAAGACATTAAAGAATAATAGTGAATATCGTATGGGGCTTCGTGTAAAAACAGAAAATACTAATGTTTATCCATGTATTTATATGGAAGCATATTATGACAATTTTATGCATGGAAGAGAAACACTAGATGAGCTGCTTACCACAGTGATGGAATCTGTGAAAGAGGCGATTATTAAAAAGCCAATTAATATTTCATTCTTTATGGATTGGGAGAAAGTGAAAACACATGTGTTTTTCAGGGTGATTAATACAGAACAGAATCATGAGCTACTAGAAGCTGTACCACATATGGAAGTGCTGGATTTATCTGTTATCTATCATGTAAATGTGGGATGTTTCCTACCTGAAAACCTGGAAGGATTTGGAAGCATTATTATACGCAATGAACATTTAAAACTATGGAATATTACACAAGACGCGCTTCATGAATGCGCTCTACAGAATGTGAAAGATAAGCAGAAAGCAGAGCTGCGGGATATGACTTCTGTCATAGAGGAAATGAAGGCATTTATAGAAATAGATGACAGGGAAACAGAAGAAATGCCTATCCCTATGTATATCTTGCGTAATAAAAATAGCCAGTATGGAGCGGCGCAATTAATAATAGAAGAAACGCTGGTGGATGTAGCGGAAAAATTGGATGGAGATTTTATTGTACTACCATCTTCAATCTATGAGCTTATTGTTATACCGTCTGTGGAAATACCTGATATGGAAGGATTAAAAGAATTGGTAAAAGAAGTGAATAATACACAGGTAGATCCGATAGACAGGCTTTCTTACAATATTTATCGTTACGATAGGAATAGAGAACGGCTGGAGATTGTTGCTTAGAAACAGATATCAACACTCTATCAATTACAACAAAAAGTTTCATGAAAGTGATTCAGAAAAGAGGCGCAGCTAGCACTGCGCCTGTTATGAATCACTTACCTAAAACTTTTTATTCCAATTGATAGAGTTGTTTTGTAAAGAATCCATCATTCCACCCTATCCATCTTGTATGTAGTAGAGATATTACATGCTGTGTTTATGTGTTTTAAGAAGGGTGGAATAGATGGATAAGTGGATTATCTAATATAAGGTAATATATTTTCATATATATCAAGTAATAGGCTTTTTTGAAAACTATAAGCGAATGTACAAAAAGCATCGTTTAGGCTATTGATATTATCTCGGGCAACTAAGAAATAATCTAAAGATGTAATGGAAGGAAGTCTGCTAAGAGGGATATAAGTGGTAAAAGGGGATAATATTTGTTTTTGGCAAAACGAACTTACAAGGCGAAATATGCCGTTTGCGAGAAGTTCGTTAAGGGTATCATCGTTTTTATAAAAAGTAACCTTAGTATATTGAAGAGGAGACGAGGGTTGTTCCTTAATATAGTCTTGCAGTAAAGAAATACATGCAAGCCAATTATTCTTATGAAGATATTTTTTGAAAAAGTATTCGGTTGCTTTTGAAAAAAAGGGGGCAAAATAGTATATATCAAATATTGTGGTTAAATTTTTAAATGTATAATTCGAATCTGAAATTCTGTTAATTCCTATAATACGTAGCGAGTTTGACTGATAGAGAAGAGAATTAACAGCTTGTGAAAGATATCTTGTGATGGAATCACAGATGGCTGTTTGTGTTCCGGTTTTGAGAGCTTCACATATAATATTTTGACAATCATTTGCAAGCAATATATATAAAGGGAAGTTGTCATCTGGTAAATATATATGTTCTATAAGTTGAGGTAACTTAGAGTGTGATTTTAATTTGTTTAGATAGTCTACATAAGATGAAGCATTATTTATAGTGGGAGGCATTGGACATTTCAGGGTCCAATTATCAAGGTGAAAGAATAATTCATTAGATGTTTTAGGATTAAGCATATATTTGGCTTTGAATAATTCTTTAGTTGAGTGGTTGGAAATTTTAATGTATTGATAATTAAGCAATGCTTGACCTTCGTCGGTTGAAAGAAAACTCTTGAGTTTCTTTGTAATGGATTTAATTTGGCCTGTAGTGTGATGTGAATTATACTCACGGTATGCTTGAGGGATGGTAGAGAAATCTTTTTCTGGTAAAGAGATTGTACGTAACAATTGTAAATATTTCTTGTATAGTATTTCATTAAAAAATGAAATATAGGGTTCGTAATTTGTAGAAAGAATATACTTAGAAGATTCTTGTGAAAAAATTTTATCAGTAATTTTGGGAATAACATAATTTGAAACTGAATCAAAAATTAATGAATAGGCGTCGCTGAAATTCGGTGTACTATTTTTATAAAAATAATTATCTATATCCAATTTAATATGAATGGGAATGGTAGTTTTCATGATTATCCTCCTTCAAAGCATAAAATTATTAATTATATTGTATCACTCGGTAGCAATTAAAGAAAGTGATTTGCTACGCGTGCGTTTTGGATAAGGCTGTGTTAATTTATCAAACAAGGAGGAAGAACAAATGAGTTTAAAAGAAGGCGAAAATGTGAAAAATCCATTTAAGTACTATGCAAAGAAAAGTGCGGGGATAGGAAGAAAAGATGCAATCAGTCCAATTACACTTTTATATGAAGTGGAACCTGAATTGGCAAACGAAATAATTCCTGTAGATGCTGATGCAGAGGAGTATTTAAATGATATAAGAAGGAGAAAAGTGCTACAACAAAAAAATGAACAAAGTATAACAGTACATGCCCCAATGATTATAAAAGGAATGGATGTTGAAAAGGAGGTATTTAGCACAACAACAAATTTTCATTTGTGTCCTAAAAAAATTGTAAAATACATAAAAAGAGATGGGAGCTGTGTGGCAGAATTAGAAAAAGTAATATTTGATATAGTAATGCAACAGTACGGATTTACGGATACTACAGAGATTAGAGTGTGTGAGATTGGGAAAATATGTTCGATTGTAACAAGAAAGTATGCAACAGCAATACTAGGGAATGGAGTAAATTCAGCAGCTATCGTAGAAGAAAAATTTCGGAGAGATGTAGCACAGGTACCAATACAGTATGTGTTGAAAGAACATGGATGGCAGAAAATCGGAAATGATATTCGATATGTGTATGATGATATGCCCAATATCCCGAATGGATATATCGTTGACACGGGACATAGACTTGGATGGCGGAAAGATTGTTTACGCGTAGAAGTAGGGAATATATTACAAAAAGCTTTTTTGTTGTCAGAGAATGAAAAGGCAATTGTACCTATAGTTTTATTTGCATTAGAAGCTCCGCTATTTAAATTGTTTCAAGAGGCAGGTTTCCCGATTCGCTATTTATTATTTTTGAATGGAAAAACGGGATCTATGAAATCTACAATCGGGAAAATTCTCTTTCTTCCGTTCCAAGAAAGAGGAAGAAGAGAAACACGAAGAATCGATAGTGATACTATGACATCTATGGAGAGAAGGATTGTTGGAGGTGGAACTGATAATATTACTTTTATTGATGATTATGCTCCACAAGGAACAAAAGTTAAAGCAAATGAAATGAAGAATCGTCTAGAATATGTAATAAGGATGGTTGGCGATGGGGCTACCAAAAGTAGATCAAATGCTAATTTGGAAGATATTCAAGGTGAAGGTGTTGCTGGGATTGTAGCAGTAGCAGGAGAAATAAAAGGTGAAGGATTGTCATCATCATTCCGTTGTATGTACACATATATGCAACGAGAAGAGGTGAATTTAGAAATAGTATCTTACTTTCAAGGAAATGAGGCTGCTTTTCCTACGATTTATGCACATTTTATTTCTTTTATAGAACGTGAATGGCCACAAATTATAGACTATATAAGACGAGAGTATCAACATCAAAGAAGCGGACTTTCTACTATAATGAAAGAGAGAAGAATTATTGATGCTGCAACATCCTTATTAATTTCAGCTGAGATAGTGAAAGAATTTCTATTGAGGCATTGTCAATTAGAGGAGGGAAAAGTTTTAGAGTCCTATGAACGGTGGAAGAGTGCAATTATAAAAAATGCACAAAATAACGAGGAAAGCTCTTTAAATGAACCACCAACTACAATTTTTTTGAAAGCGATAAATATTTTAAGATTAAATAGGCAAATTGCGATTTCGAAGACAAAATTGTCAAAAGAAAATTTTTATTCTTTTGATGGTTTTGAAGATGATGATTATGTGTATTTTCTTCCAGAAAAAGTATATACGAAAGTTCGGCAGTATGCGTATAGTATAGGGCAGCCGTTTATATATTCTTTACGAGATTTGCAAATAGCCTTATATGAAGAGGGACTGCTTATCACACATTCTAATGGTAAAGACAAAAAAACTTATTTTGCACGTTTTGATGTAGGATGCGAACAGAAAGTCAATTTCTGGCAGATAAAAAAAGAAAAAATGTATCAAATATTGGAAGATTGCATAAATGCAAATGCCAATATTGTGTGTGATGAAAACTGGTAATTGGATTTGTAGTAGAAAGTAGGTGATAATGTGAAAGAAATTCCAGTGTGGGAAAAGTTATTATTATCAATTGAAGAAGCTGCTGTATATACAGGAATAGGAGTAAATAGAATTAGAAATATTCTTTATACTCCAGGATGTCCATTTGCAATATATGTAAGCCAGGGGAGGGCATTAATAAAGAGAAAAGAATTTGAGGAATATATATCACAAACTGAAAGATTGGTATAGAAAAAATTCTGAGAGTTTTGACTCTCAGAATTTTTCATTATGGAGGAAACATGGGAAAGGATTTAAAAGGAAAAGAATTAGGAAAAGGACTATCACAGCATAAAAATGGATTGTATACTGCTCGTTTTATGCTGAATGGATATAAACAACAGAAATACTTCGAGAAACTTATTGAAGCCAAGCGTTGGCTTAAACATGTGAGAGCGGAGGCGGAAAGTCATGGTAATCAATATAATAATATTACGGTGGATGAATGGTTTCAACGGTGGATAGATGATAGCAAGCTTGGTATTGTTGCGGATAATACATATCGTCATTATAAAAATAGGTATCGGATGAATATTAAACCTATTTTAGGAAAGAAACGTTTACTAGATGTAAAATCAGATATGTGCCAAAAAGTCTTGAATGAGATGTATGAAAATGAGTATTCTTATGGAAGTATGAACCAGACAAGGATTACAATGCATGCGCTATTTGATGGTGCTGTGGAAGCGGAGTATATAACAAAGAATCCCGTAACGAAATCAGTAAAATGCAAAGTAAAAGATGTTAATGAGAGGCGTGTGCTATCAGAAGAAGAAACACAGGTATTTATAAAGTATGCCAAGAGAACAATGTATTTTAATGCTTTTATGCTAGTATTGCATACGGGGATTCGTAGTGGTGAAGTAAGTGCCTTACAATGGAAGCATGTCAATTTTGATAAAAAAGAGTTGTATGTACGTCATACAATGTTATATGATAAAAACAAGGGGGGTTTCTATATGGGAAAACCGAAATCCAAACAAAGCTATCGAACTGTTCCTTTAAATGATTCGGCTATACAGTATTTGAAAAATCAGAAAATAGAGCAGATGAAATATAAGGAAAGAAGCAAAGCATGGTGTGAGGATGAAAACTTTCAGGATTTAGTATTCACAACCATTAATGGATTTCCACTTGGTCATAGCTCATATCAGATTAGTATTAATCGAATTGTTACTAATATTAATAATGATAGAAGAACAGAATCCAAGGTTACAGGAGAAAACTATATAGAATTTGCCCCGATGTATATGCATGCGTTACGCCATACATTTGCAACAAGATGTATTGAAAGAGGAATGAAACCAAAGGTGTTGCAAGCACTCATGGGACATTCAAGTATAAGTATTACAATGGATATCTATGTTCATTCGTCAGACGAGATGAAACATGAAGAAATCAAAAAAATAGGTAGTTTTGAGTAAAATTTGAGTACAAAGAATTTTTAGGGCTTGAAACACCAGTGTTTATGCGGTAAAAAGAAGAAATAATAGATTATGCAAAATAATCCATACGAAGTTTAAATGCAAAGAAACTAAGCCGCTAAGAACCGTAAAAATACGGTTTTTGGCGGTTTTTTCAATTCTATGGACAAAATAGAAAAGTCACGTATTTTCACATAATTTCACGTATTTTTATGCCTAGGTGGTGTAAAAGTGGTGTAGAAGAAGTGGAGTAACTGGTGTAGAAAAAATATGAGATGGGTGGCTGTGGTACAAGATTTATTGCAAGATTGGAGGCTTTATGATAGCATGAATATGAAGAGAAATAAGCAAAGGCAGGAGGAATATAATTTTGAATAGAGTTGCTGATAAACAAAAAGAACTCATAAATAAAATTAAAGAATTCCGTCTGCTGGATGATGATTTTATGAGTAAGGTATTTGAGGACGATTATGAATGTATAGAACTCCTATTACATATCATAATGGAAAAGCCGGATTTAAAAGTAAAAAATGCTCGTACTCAGTATAGTATAAAGAATTTATTAGGACGTTCTGTAAGGTTAGATATACATGCAGTCGATACTATAGGTAAGAAATATAATATTGAAGTACAGAGAGCAGATAAAGGGGCAGGAGCAAAAAGAGCAAGGTATAATAGCAGTGTCATTGATACGAATTCCTTATTGCCCGGTTCAAAATTTGCGGATTTACCAGAGACTTATGTTATTTTTATAACTGAAACGGATGTGATGGGAGGAAATAGACCGATTTATCACATTGACCGTGTCGTAAAGGAAACGGGAAAGAATTTTGAAGATGAAGCTCACATAATATATGTGAACTGTGAATATCGGGATGATACGCCGTTAGGACAGCTAATGCATGATTTTTCTTGTAAAAATCCATCAGATATGTATTACAAGATACTGGCAGATAAGACGAGATATTATAAAGAAGATAAGGAAGGAGTGGCAGCCATGTGTAAAATAATGGAAGACTTGATAAATAGTGAAAAGAAAGAGATAGCGTTGAAAATGTTACAGGATGGCAAGTTGGAGAAAGAAGAAATTGCAAGGTATTTAGACCTTACACTAGAACAGGTGGAAGAATTAGCAAATAGTTAATGTGTATAGTTAGAATGATTCACATCATGTAGATGAGTAAGGAAAGTGGCTATTTAGTATTAGCTGTTAGCAGATTGGAGGTATATCACCGTGAGTGTAATAAAACCTACGTTTTTGAAAAATGAAATGGTGCAGCAGAAATATTATGAAAAGCCAAATCCATACGATATGACACCATCATGTCATGTGAATCTGTTAATGATGTCCAGATATGCGAGAGAGTGTGGAAAGAAACTGACAGAGTTAACGGCAGAAGAAGTGAAGAAATTTTCTATTTAGAAAAATGAAGCATAATGGAAAGAAGAAGGATTGTAGAAAACATGGTCTTTCTTCTTTTTATGTATTTAGGAAAGAGCATATATTTTTGCTATATGATTATGTAAAAGACGAAATGAGGAGAAAGAAAAATGAAATTATTAGATAGAGAGCAATGTAAAAATGCAAGTGACGAATCAATGGATTTGGTACCTAGTTTTAGAGAGTCTGTTTTTAATAGTTCAGTTAAAGATATTAGTATGGATTTGACAGAACTTGGGATTGATACGGTACTTGATGACGGAGTACTTTCTGAACTTCCTATTGCTAAAACGGTATTAGCTGTATGCAAGACAGGAGTTGCCATACGGGAAAGAAATCTTGTAAAACAGACAGTGGCATTTATACAGGGATTTAATGCAGGAAATATATCTGAAGAAATAATGAAAAAATATCGAGAAAAACTTGAGAAAAATGCTGAGTTTGCAGAAGATGAGTTAGGAAGAGTGTTGATTCTGCTGGATGCCAATGTGGATAAAACTAAGTCAGTGATACTGGGATGTTTGTATAATACATATGTAAAAGGTGGAATAAGTTGGGAAAAATTTTGTGAATATTCTGAAGCGAACAGAAGGATGTTTGTTTCGGATTATACATTATTGATTAAGTTACGAAATTATAATCTGAATTTAACTAATCAAGATAAGTATAAGATAGGACGCTTGGTTGCTCTAGGTATGGTTGTAGAAAAGGGCTCTCCGGCAGCGAATAAAACGCATTTAGAGAAGTTTGCAGATGGTTGGCAAAGGACAAGTGGAAAAAGTGGGACTTATGGAGAGTATTTATCACACAACGATTATCAAGTTACATCATTTGGTGAAGGATTTATACAGATTGTTCAGCGTACAATCAAGGCTTTGAGGCTGTAAATCAATTTATGGATATTAGTGTATTTATGGTGGAAATGTTGATATATTTTATGAAGAATATGTTTTTATAGATAATAGGAGGGCAATGTCATGTTGGCAATAAAAGGTGTTATACAGGGGAATAAGGTTGTTCTTGAAGAAGATGTAAGTAAATACGATGGGCGAGATGTAATTGTAACTATTCTGGATTGTCCAAATAAAAAGGAAGATTCGATGCAACTTGACTTGGATAGGTTTGTTACATCGACCGAAAGAGGGAAGAAAGCTGATGAATATATTGAGGAGTTAAGAGGAAATGATAGAGTGTAAGAGGGTACTCTTTGGTGCAGAGCATTTTACAATGCTAGAAGAATTTCAAAAGAGGGAGGAATACAGTAATGAGTAAAGTGATGGAAGATTTGATTAATAAGGAGAAGAAAGAGATAGCTTTGAAATTATTGCAAGATGGGAAGTTGAAGGAAGGAGAAATTGAAAAGTATTTTGGATTTTCGGTGGAATAGGTGAAAAAAGTGTGCTTAGAGTAATGAAATAATGTTACTCTACAGAGACGCTCTGGTTATACTGAAGCATTATTTTTATGGAAAAGAAGAGAAAAGAACGATATAATTGTTAGTAAATGGAATAGTTATGTAAGCATTGTGTGTTACCAAACATTGCTATTTATGATATATTTTAGTGATTTTGTAGGGGGAGAAGAGTTGAAAAAAGTAGGGTATAGATTTAAAAAGAGTATATTAATTATTTTAATGCTAGTGTCTCTATTTTGCATAGTCAAGTTCTCAAGTGCTTCAATGTGGTGTGTGTTGCCTAGCTTTATAAAGAGATTATTTGAACGTCCTGTTGAAGGAACTAACGCATATGAAATATGGTTTATTGTTAATGAGTTTTGTATGGCATATGTCGCGTCACTTATTTTTTATTTTGTAGTTGATTATATCCCTAAGAAAGAAAAAGAAAAAAAGGCATTTGCTATTATTTCAAATAATCTAGTTACTATATATGATAATTTGAGTTACATCATTAGAATGATATTATTCGAGATTGAAGTAGATAAGAATATTGAGGATATTACATTATCTGATTTATGTCAAGTTAAGAGCTTAGAATTTGATTCGATTACAAAATATGCAGATATTACCCATGTAAAGAATGGAAAGGATATTAAGGTAAAAGGTTTTTCGTTTAATCTATTAGATAAATGTAAAACATGTGGTGAGTCAATAACCAAAACGATTGATGAAATATTTAGTTTACCAGTATCTGGAAATATTAATGACGAACTTCTTGAACTATTATTGGATATTAGAAAATGTAGATTTTTACATATGTTGTCATATTTTGAACATTATAATACTAGAAAAATTCCTGGAAGAAGAAATGAAATTTTATTCTATGATGCATCATTTTTTGAACTGATTCAATATAGAGAGGTACTGGGAAAAGAGAAGTTTGATTTATTGGATTATCGTTTTGAAAGAATGTCGGATGAGCAAATTGAAGAGGAGAGAGAAAGAAGAATTTATTGGCTGGGGCGTAGTTATTTTATGCGCATGCCAGTTGAAAAAATACAAGCTAGCTTATCATATATGCCAAATATTCTGTTAGACGAATCTGGCTTTCATAAGTTAAATGGTGTATTAATGGAAACACTTGTTACATATGACATTGACAAGGAGAGATATGGTTATATGCTTCCGATTGCAAAGAGTATTGCTGAATTTTTGCGCAAATATGAAGGTACGGAAGAGTGTAAAGATATTGCATGCCTAAATTACTTGCAAGTATTGAGAAGAATGGGGACTATTTCAAAGAAGGATTTAAAAGCTGCGAGAGTGATTATTGAAAATCCTAATAAACCGAATATATTGCGCCTTGGGGCATTGATAATTGTCAAAAATTACGATGAGGCGCAAAAAGTATTTGAAGATTTAGAAGAGAATCAAAAATTGCAAGTGCTAGATTTTCCGATATATCGTTTGTGGAAAAACCCACCATGTCCAGCGAATATAGAGCAACCAGATTTTAATATTTATGAATAATACATAACAATGGCATGTGAGATTAAAACAAAAACAGAAGATATTGTTGTGTTTTTGTTCACAATATGATGTTAGTGTGCTAAATGAACTTATTTATTATGGAGAAGATACTAGCGGGAATAGAATTAGATATTATTTGCCCTGGCAAGAAGTTGCTTTTCAGGAAAAATATAGGAAAATCAAGAGGTGTGGGATTTTAAATCGTACTATTAGAAATGTCTAATTAAGAATGTGATAGATGAATGTTTTAGATGGAGGCAGATATGGCAGGAGCACAAAAGAATATTGAAAAAGGAATCCAAGGCGAAGCGTATGTCAGAGATGTTATAGAAAAAGCTTCCGAACTTTTAGGAAAATTGATTAGAGTTTATAATCATGTAATTTTGGACTTCCCTTCTGTGTATGGTAAAAGGACTGTGGAAATTGATCATATTATTGTGACAGATGATAGGATTATAATTGGAGAAACCAAAGCTGCAAATTACGTTCAAACAGATTATAGCGAAGAGACATGGACTCTTTTAAATGGTGTTACAACAGATAATCCTATTGAACAGAACCATTTTCACAAGCAAATTTTTTGCTCGTGTTTTGATATTCCAAGAGAACAAGTAGTAACTGTTGAGTTTTTGTTAGAGTATTCTGAACGTAGCGTAAGAAGCCATTATCCAAACGATTATGTTTTAGGAAAAGACAATCTGTTAGAGGGGATTTGTTTGCTGCTTTCTGAAGGCAAAGAAAAACTGGATTTTGATGAATTGTGCAAGCAACTTGAGAAGATAGAAGCGAAGTCGGCGTGGAGAGATGCCGAACATAAAGAGAACTTAGAAGAGATAAGAGAAATCGAAGAGAAGACACGAACGAGAGATAATCATTATAGATTTAAAAGAACAGATACAGTAAAATGCCCATTATGTGATGGCTTTTTGGTTTTTAGATATAAGCCATGGGTAAAGAAAAAACTTGGTAATAAAAAGAATACATGGAATATTGCATTGGGATGTAGTAATTATTCGAAAACAGGATGTGATAAATTCATTGAACCTAAGAAAGATGGAGGACAAGGATTTGATGATGTAGAAGAAATCCATATAGAGGATAGAATGGGGTGGACGATGGAAGAAAGACATGTGGGGACTATACTAGATGAGTATATTAACCTGAGGGAAGAAAACGAAACATTAAAGAATAATCTGCAAGCGGAACGGTCAAAAAATCAAGCTAAAGATAACCAAATTTTAGATTTAAAAGAAACTAATAAACGCTTGGAAATCAATGTTGCCAAGGCAATCAATCGTGCAGAAGAAGCAGAGCAGGAATGTAAAAGATTCAAAAGATTTTTTGGACAAGTTTATATAAAAAAATAATGCAGATTTGAACATTATGGTAGTAAGTAATGATAAGGCAAGAAAGCTTGTAGAAGGAGTGTTGTATATGCTACATGAAGAAAAGGATAGCGAGAGATGATATTTATGGTAGAGGAAAACGAAGATTTTAAGATAGTAGGTAAGTAGTATAGTGGCTTTAAATAATGATACATCATCTCTCCGAAAGAGAGGAGATAAAAACAAAGAGCGTAACTTAATATTAAAAGACGAAGGGATTGTAATATAATTCCTTCGTCTATTTTTTTACCTTAGAATTCAATTCGATTAAGTCTTGAACCAATAACTGTATATGAGCAATTTGCTCAATGGTCAAGTTTGTGGTTTCAATGTAAAGCCTGTCATTTTCCAATTCTAATAAATAATCAGTGGTACATGAAAAATATTGGGCAATTTTTTTCAGCATATCTAATGAAGGGAGAATGTTGTTATTTTCCCAGTTGCTGACACTTTGTTTGGTTACACCAAGATGATTTGCAAGGGCAACTTGGCTAATATTGCGAGCTAGGCGTAAGTCGCGAATCTGTTCTCCTAACATAGATGTGTACTCCTTTTTTATATAGTCTATCCAAAAAATAGTATATTTACAAAATACTTTAGTATTGTTATAATTGACTTATAAAATAAAGAATATTCTGAAAAAACAAGAAAGTTGTATACAGAATAGAAAAGGAGAGAGCGCATATGGATGTATTATTAGTAGTAGTTGGTGTTGTTTTAGGAACAGTTATTTTCAATTTTTATAGGAGGTTGGTTTGTAGGTTTGTTTGTGTAAGGTAAAATGAAAGAATTGTTTATTTTTTTGATAATTGTAGTGTTTATAGGAAGAGTTGAAGAACTATGTAAGGGCATGGGGGAAATGTAAAACAAAAACAGAGATTAATGATATAGGTAAAAAGAAGGAAGAAATTGATTATTTAAATGGTTAAGTAGTGTACAAAGGACAATATATAGTAAAGATATAACGTTATTTAAGCGAAATATAGAAGACCAGGAGGGGAAGAGATGCTTTGCGTAAATTGTGGGAATGAAATTGCTGATGAAGCAAAGTTTTGCCAGTATTGTGGGCACACAACTGGAAATAGTACTATACAAGAGAGCACTACAACAGTGAAAAATGAAGAAGTCAGAGAAAGTAATAAAGTTAGAATGACTAAGCGAGAATATTTATTTAAAACAGGAAGATTAGTTATAGGAATTGTTTCGATTGTACTTTTCCTTGTGATAATGTTTCAGTCATGTGCAGTAGGAGTTGTTAATACTTTTGAAGACAATGGAAGTGCCAGTGGAACAGCAGGAGCGATTCTTGCAGTGTGTTGGTTGGTTGCCGGAATTGTTGGAATAGCTGGAAGAAGAAATAAGTATGCAATTGGTACAAGTGTAGGTTTTTATTGCTTTGGTGGATTAATAGGTATTGCGAATATAGGAATATATTCTGATTTAGCAATATGGAGTATGCTGTCATTCGCATTTGCATTAATTTATTTATTATCAGTTCTGCTATATAGGAAGAAATTTTTCCATAAAATGAGTGTAGGCGTATTTATTGAATTAGCGCTTATTATAATTGCGTTAGTGATTGCATTTTGTATTCCAGATTCAGAAGAAAACGGGGAAGTGAAAAAAGAAGAGAAACGTATTGAAAAAGAAGTGAATAATAAAGGTAAAGAAAGCAAAAGAGATGAGTATTCATTAACGGTATCGGAACTTTTGGAAGAATATGAAAGTAATCAAATAGTTGCAAAGGAAAAATATGAAGATAATATTGTAAAATTGGAAGGGCAAATATCATTTATTGGTGGCGAAGATGATTATTATGTAAGTCTGGCTGATCCGCATGATGAGTTTCAAATTAGTTCAATTAATTGCTATGTAGATTATGACATAATGAAAGACTTAAAAACAGGAGATATAGTTATTGCAAAAGGTATTGCGCGAGATTCTTTTTGGGGAATGGAGCTTTATGATTGTACGGTAAAAGTACAATCATCTTCTGACTTTGATATGATAAGTGCTAATACGCCAAAGGAAGTAACATCTGAATTTGTTGGAGAAATGGGAAGATATGTATCATGGGATAATGGATATGAGACATATTTAACATTTGATACAGACGATAATCTCATATATTATATGTCATTTGAAACGGCAAAAGTTCCTAATTTTATAGATGGATGGGTACTTTATCAAAAGGGTGATGGAAAAACGTTAGTTGTTGATACTTATTATGGAAATGGAGAGCAAGGACAGATAGAATTTATATGGGAAACTCCAACAAGCTTGGTGGTACGGGTTATTGGAGGTACAGGTTTTTCGGATGATGAATTGGACTATGATATGGACAGATTATTGAATGGAAAAAGATTTACATTGGCTGATGATACTATAAGTATGTATGAAGATAGTAATTCTTTTCTTGGTGTTGATGGTTGCTATACAAATGGTTCTGATATTGGATATGGCTGTGTAGAAGTCTGGTTAAATCAACCATATGCATATATTGAAATGTCTATTGATGGTGGGGAATATATTTATCAAATGGAAGCAGAGTATGTAGATACTAGTATGCTTACAACACAGTGGGAAAATGGAACAAATCTATATTTCTATTGGGAAAATGCAGGAACATTACTGGTAGGAGCTGATAATAGTACTGGAGCTGAAGAATTGGATTGGCTTATTGAGTCACAAAGGTACTGGAATTCAGAGTATCTTCAAACAAGTTAAATGAGAATGGAATATGAAAGTGTTGGGATTTTGGTAGTCTCAACACTTTTCGTATTTATCTGTAATTGAAATATATATTATCCTCTAGTACTTTCGCATAGCAGGCGGTTCATCACTAGACTGTATGTAGTGGGAGCCGTAAAGGTTCCCTTAAGGGCTCATAGAAAATTTATTTTTTCGCATTTCTGCCAAGATTAAATATATATTATTTTCTTGAAACAAGGATAACAATTTATTTCAAGGAGGGATTATATTATGGCAGCAAATGTAGAAACGATGTTTTACACAAGAGAGAAGCCGTGGCACGGTTTAGGTGTTTCGGTACAGGAAGCACCAACATCAAAAGAAGCACTGATATTGGCTGGTCTTGATTGGAAAGTAATTCAGGAACCAATATTAACAGAGAATGGAGCAGTGATTCAAGGGTACAAAGTTAATCGGAGAGATTGTGACGGCAAGATTTTAGGTGTGGTATCAAACCGTTACAAGGTAGTGCAGAATGATGAGGCTTTTGAATTTACGGATGCATTGTTAGGAGAAGGTGTAACTTATGAAACAGCAGGAGCACTGGCTGAAGGAAAGCGTACATGGATATTGGCAAAGCTTCCGCATCACTATATTATTTCCGGTGATGAAGTAACACCGTATATGGTATTTATGAATTCTCATGACGGTTCCGGCTCGATTAAGGTAGCTATGACACCGATAAGAGTGGTATGTCAGAACACTTTGAACTTGGCGTTGAATACAGCCAAGAGATGTTGGAGCACCAACCATATCGGTAACATTCAAGGTAAAATGGATGAGGCAAGGGATACGTTGAAACTAGCAAGCTCCTATATGGTGGAGCTCGGAAAAGGAATTGAGGAATTACAGAGAAAGAAGCTTACCGATAAGCAGGTCATGGAATATATCGAGACATTCTTTCCGGTTTCCGCAGATATGAGTGATTTGCAGATGAAAAATATGCGTAGTCTGCAACTGGATATGAAACGAAGATATTTCGACGCTCCTGACTTAAAGGATGTAGGCAAGAATGGCTACCGCTTTATTAATGCGGTTTCAGACTTTGCAACACACAGTAAGCCGTTAAGAGAAACGGCAAATTATAAGGAAAATTTATTTGCCCGTATTGTAGATGGAAACGTATTAATTGACAGAGCATATGAAATGGTTAAGGCAGCATAAGCAAGCCCCACTATCAAAAAAATGATAGTGGGGTGTTTTTATTTTGTGAAAGGATGGTAAGCGTATGAAGAAATTGGTTTCCACATTGGGAATGAGCCATGAGGACTGGTTAAAGTATCGAAAAATGGGGATAGGCGGTTCGGATGCAGGTGCGATATGTGGACTGAATCCATATAGTTCCGCTATTCAGGTATATCAGGATAAAACATCTGAGGATCTGAATGAATTTGATAATGAAGCAATGCGACAGGGAAGAGATTTGGAGCAGTACGTTGCAGAACGGTTTATGGAAGAAACTGGTCTAAAAGTAAGAAAAGCCAATGCAATCTACTGTCATGAAGAATATCCGTATATTATGGCTAACATCGACAGAACGGTGTTAGGAAAAAATGCAGGATTGGAATGTAAGACAGTCAGCGCTTATAACGCTGATAAATGGAAGGATGGACAGGTTCCCATGCATTATCAGATACAATGTCATCACTATATGTTAGTTACCGGAGCAAAGGCATGGTATATCGCAGCGGTTATTCTTGGTGTGCGGTTTGTCTATCAGAAAATAGAAAGGGATGAGGAAATCATTAATTACCTCATTCAGATTGAAGCCGAGTTCTGGAAAGAGCATGTCATGAAAGGAATTATGCCAGCACCAGACGGAAGTAAGGTGTGTGATGAGATTTTAAGTAAGTATTACCCAAAGGCTCTCAGAACGGATACGTTACAATTAACGGCTTATAAGGAAAAACTGCAAAGAAGAACCGAAATTGTTGAAATCATTGAAAGAATGGAAAAAGAAAAGAGTCAGATTGAGCAGGAAATCAAAGCGGAAATGGGTGATTTTGAAATGGCAGAATGTGAAGATTACCGAATAAGCTGGACGAATGTTACGTCATCACGCATTGATACCAAGAGACTGAAAGAAGAGGAACTAGAGTTATATAAAAAGTATCTGAATGAGAATTATTCCAGACGGTTTCAGATTAAAGTAGCATAGAAAGAGAGGATTTTAAGATGGAAGATGTAAAGAGTTCTTTATTAATGAAAGCGGAAAAAGTAAGCCCCGTGAAGTTAAGTAAAAGTATGTCAATTTCAGACATGATAAAGGCATTAGAACCGGAGATTAAGAGAGCACTTCCAAGTGTGATTACACCGGAGCGTTTTACAAGAATGGCTCTATCGGCAATTAATAATACACCGAAACTGGCAGAATGTACGCAGATGTCTTTTCTTGCAGCACTTATGAATGCGGCGCAGTTAGGGTTAGAACCTAATACACCGCTAGGACAGGCATATCTGATTCCGTTTCAGAATAAAGGGGTATTGGAATGTCAGTTCCAGCTAGGATATAAGGGACTGATTAATCTTGCATATCGTAATGACCAGTTACAGACCATACAGGCACAATGCGTATATGCCAACGATCAGTTTGAATATGAGCTAGGATTAGAGCCTAAGTTAAATCATAAACCATGTATCAGTGAACGTGGAGAACTGATAGCGGTATATGCTTTATTCAAATTACAGAATGGTGGTTATGGTTTCGAGGTCATGAGTAAGACAGATATTGATGAGCATGCAAAAAAGTATTCCAAGGCAGTGAACAGTTCGTACAGTCCTTGGAAAACAGCATATAGTGAAATGGCAATGAAGACGGTTGTTAAGAAGGTTCTAAGATTTGCACCATTAAAAACGGATTTCCTAAGAGACATTGCTTCTGATGAAACGGTAAAGACTGAGCTTTCCGTTGATATGACAGAAATTAATGGAAAGGAAATCATTGATATGGAAGAGAGCAGTGAGGAGGCTTAGTATGGAGAGGTTAATACAAAGGATTGAAAAAGAATATAGTGATTTTAAGGATTGCATAATCAAAGAGCTACCTGAAAGTATCTGGGAGAAAAGCACCCAGATTTTCTTTTACAGCAATATACATGAGTACTTCCTTTATAATCAGGATATTCCGGAAAATATCATACAGGCTCTTGGTTCACACATTAATATTATTGCAGAGTGCTGGCAGATGTATTTGAAGAAAGAAGAATTGTCTATTTTTACATGGAATGATATAACAGATATTTTGGAGCTGTGTGTTAAGAAAGCAGGGAAAATGAGTTTTTCAGAGTTTGAAGAAAAGATATGTGAGGAACTGAAGCGCAGATTGAATTATGCTGAGGTGCAGGCTCATACCGTTACCAAGAATAACTCTGTAGAGTTACGTGCAATTATGATTTCAGAAAAAGGCGTCAAGGTAACACCGACAATCTATCTTGGGATGTATTATGAAGAATATACAAGTGGTACAGAACTTGAAATGGTTATTAATCGAATCATGGAACTGTATCAGAAGAAACGTTATCGAGGTAATGTAAATATGGAGGAATTGCTACAATGGGATAATATCAAGGATAAAGTTGTGTGCAGACTTATTAACATGGAAAAGAATAAGGAAATGCTAAAGAACGTGCCTTATATTCCATGGTTTGATTTGGCAGCTATATTCTGCCTAGTATTAAAAGAAGATGAGGAGGAAATGGCAACTGCCATAATAAATCAGAACCTTTGTAGAACTTGGAAGAAATCAGTGGAAGATTTAATGCAAGTTGCAAAGAAGAATACTGTATCATTGTTTCCACCAAAGAAGGAGTCTTTACGAAATATAATAAAATTCATGATAGGGAAAAGTGATTTGCCTTATGATAACATCAAAGATAATATGATAGTTCTTACGAATACCAAGTTGTCTCATGGGGCGATCACTTTTCTGTATCCTAATGTATTATCAGAGATAGCAGAAGAACTGCAATCTGATTTGTATATTTTACCGTGCGGCATACATGAAACAATTGCAATGCCGGCTAATATAGTAGATAGGCAGGAAGTGTTGTCAGTAGTAAAAGATATGAACGAGCATGCAGTGTTGGAGACGGATTTCCTGTCGGATAGTATTTATTATTATGATAAGGAAAAGGGAATTTTGTGTATGTATTCAAGAGATATGTCAGAGAGGGAGGTTGCGACAGAGAGTGATTTATTATTTTCACTTATAGAATAATGCATAATTTTCTAAAAGGTGCAAATACTGACATGGGCTGAAAAAGAAGTTGTATAAAAGGTAAAATGTAGTATACTAAGATTAAGAAGATGCAATACGAGAGGTGATTTGTATGAGTCCAACACAGCAGATGTTAGATTACAGAAGAGAGATTGAAGAGAATCAGAAACAGATACGAGAGATGGTTTTAGAAAGCTATCATGATATTGCAGCGGGCAAAGGTCGTGACTGTAACGAATTCTTTGATGAATTGGAGAAGAAGTATTCCAATGTATAATTATCAGGTTATTACCCTGCCTTTAGCTGAAGAAGATATTGCAGACCAGACAGATTATATTGCATACGATTTAAAATCACCGGAAACTGCAATTAATATGGTAAGAGGATTTCGTAGAACGATTAATAATCTTAGTACATTTCCACAGAGCCATGAACTGGATGAAGATGAGGAATTGGCAAATTTGGGAATCAGGAAGACATATTATAAAAATTACAAAATATACTTTCTGATTGACGAGCATGAAAAAATAATATACATACTTCGAGTTTTCCATATGCTGGTAGACAGCAGGGAAAAATTATTAAGGATGTTTAGAGAATAGTGTAGTAGGAATAAAGCCTTTAAGTTTACAAGACTTGAGGCTTTATTTTTTTGAATGTTTATCATGTAATAATGCGTGTCAGGATAATAATTCCTTCAATAAAAAAGATTTCACTATTCCTACCACTCAGAAACAACCGACGGACAACAACTGTCCGCCGTTTGTTTCCTCGCAGGTACTCATAGTGAAATCTTTTTTATTAAATTCATTATTATCCTGATATTTAAGAAAGAACAAGTAAGACCACATAAGTTTAATTAAAACAAAGGGGGAAGTAAAAATGTTAGAAGAATATGACGATATACTATCTGTAGACTGCTTAAATCACATTTTAGGAGTAGGAAAGAATACTACTTTAAAATTGTTACAAACGGGGCAGATTCCAGCAAAAAAGGTAGGACATCAGTGGAGAATACTAAAAAAAGAAGTTATAGATTATTTACAGAATTATTCGAATGTATGAAGGAGTGGAATGTATGGAATTAACCGAAGATCAGATATGGAGTATTGTTATGGATTGTAGAGAGATAAGAAGTAAGGAAAAATTTTTAGAAGCATTAGAGTTTTGGTGTGAGAGACAGGAGTATTATAAAAAAATGGAAATAGAACTGTCGGAAAGGAATAAGAGGATTCCGATTAAAGTGTGGTTGTTTGATGGCGTGTATTTTACTGAGAGTACGTATAAGAAATTTAACGAAGGGATAGATTTTAAGAAGAATGTTCTTATACTTATGGGGAGCAAGTTTTCAATAGATGAAGATCAGGATGAAAATAGTGAGAAGCCGAAAAAATACATTAATCACTGTATGAATAAAATTTTAAAAAAATAGGAATATTGAATCTATATTATTATAATAGAGCTAAAAAATACACGAATTTATATTTTGAGGGAAGAATACAAAAAATTAATAGTGCAGGGGAGGTTGAAGTTACAAAAAGTCAAGTTGGGCGAAAAATAGGAATGATATATGAATTAATTGATCTTTGGGTTGAATCTAAGACACATGAAACACTGCGGACGGATATTGATTATTTGACATGCATAAAGACTAAAAGATTATTGTTGCAGCTTTTACCAGTTTTTAAGAGAGGGGGAAAATTAAAAAACTTTTCGGAGTATAAAAAAGATGTAGAGACTGTAAATAAGGCAATTGATGCTTATTCAAGCAAGTGTATTGAGAAAGAGATGGATTATGAAAGTCAGATTAGAAATTTGATTTCATTGCAAAGTTTTAAAATTCTTACAAAGAGATTTGAAAAATATAATCCGTTAGTAAAAAACATTTTCTACGCCAATATAATTGATGAAAGGTGGAATGACGTAAGAGAAATGGAGATGATAGTAGAAGAATACATTGAATGTTATGAAAAATTAAAGAAAGAGTGGGAAGAGCGTACTAGGGAAAATGAGAATGTGGAAGCTATAGGAAAAGATGACAAAAATAGTGAAGGAATAAGTCAATCTATGCTAAATCGTTTGGAAAGGAAACTGAAAAATATAATAAATGCGTATTAGATATTGGATGTCTTTAGAAATTACTAAAGACATCTTTTTGTGTCAATGACTTTTTACCAAAAAAGGGAAAGAAATTACGCCTTATAAATGACTGAAATAATTAATTGAGAAACTGCAAAAATAGAAGAATAGAGATATCATATGTATAACCCGGGGAAAGAAATAAAAAAATAGAATAGAGAGGTTATATTATGACTTACAAAAGAATACCAAGAACTCAAGAACACCAAGAACGTTTACAAAATGAAAGAGACTGCGAAAAGGTGTTAAAGACAGAAGAATATGAAGCAAGAATTTTTTTGGCGGGTGAATATAGGAGGAAGGAAATAGTAGTTAGCTGCAACGAAAAGAATTATATTCCTTCCGAATATAGCATTTCGATAAAGACTAGTCAAGGATTTCTATTTTTTGAGGACATAAATGATTTTCAGGATTTTGAAATTTTTGATTTTATTATTATGAGTAAGATGTATGCACTGCTAAAATTGAAGAAAAAAGGAGATGAGGAGGTTCAGTATTTTGCTACGTACAATACATTTAGCAAGCTTTCATTGTTTTCTTTTGGAATTCTAATAGGGTATGAGACAAGATACATGCTTTCGTTAATACGAGCCATGGACAAGCAAAATGATATTTTTATTTCGCTAACTGTATCGGAGGCAATGGATGTTAGGAATCCCATATGCAGGATTACAAGAATAATTGCTGATGGCATTCGGATAGAAGATAGTAGAATAAAAGAGAAAAAGGGGGAGGATTTAGTGTGATAGGATTAGATGATGCAATAAAAGAATATTGGGTGAATTTTGGGGAAGATGAGGAAGAGATTGCTTATGAAAATGAGAGCGATTTAAAAGATAATAAAGCGAAAAAAATGATTCCTTATGACGAAGAGATTTGTGAAGTACTTGAAGTCATAGAAAAGCAAGGTCAGAAGGAACAGGCTAAGAGAGAACAATTAAAAGAAATAGCTCAAAAAGTGGGAATTAATTTGCCTGAATTAGAGGAGCTAATTCGTAAAATGGTATACATAAGAAAAATTGCAGGAAGGCTAAGATATTATGATGGGAAATGTTATTGTTGCTTAGATAGTAACATTTTCTGTGGATTATGTAAAAAGTATTTTCCACAAGATATTTTGAAACAATTATTTTCCTTGAAAATATTAAAGTCGCTATATCAGTACATTTCGTGCGAGTATGAAGTTGGAGTGGAAGAAGAGTATTTCGACAGTTCTTACATTTCATTTGTGAATGGTGTACTTGATATTGACGAATTAAAATTTCATGCGCATAGTGCTGAATTTGAAACTCCATATTGTATAAATGCCAGCTATATTAAAGGTGGATATGAAAATATGGAGAATTTTGAAAGGCTGATTTACCAGATGACTGGTGGCGATGAAGAATGTGAGGAGCTAATATGGGAGATGTTAGGTTATTTATTGCTACATGTAACCCCTAAGCGTGTATTCTTTTGGCTTGGCACAGAACCTGCAACTGGAAAAAGTTTGCTAGGAGACTTTATAGTGAGGCTTTTTGGGATGTCAAATTGTTCACAAATATCTGCTAATGGCATTGGTGGACGATTCAACTTAGCGCAGTTCGTACAATGTAGCATTAATCTTGGAATGGAATCGAGCGGAAAGCTTTCGCAAATGGATGTTCTTCGTATAAAGGAACTGACGGGTAACAAGACCATTTCAATTGAGCGAAAAGGTATGGATAGAGTGGATTATCCAAATTATTCAACGTTGGTATTTGCTTCTAATGATGCAATTAATATTGGGGATTTTGATGACACGGGTGCATTTTGGGAGCGATGTAAATTCATTCCTTGTATGCACAGTTGTCCATTGGAACAACGTGACCCATACTTGTTGGAGAAGATATGGGGAGAACGTGATTTCATTGTATCAAAGGCAGCTAGATATGCTAAGCGGTTAATGGAGAACAATTTTATCTTTACAGAACCAAAATTAGCTATCGAAATGAAGGAAATGTGGAAAGCAGCGTATGAAAATCCAGTTAAGGCCTTTATACGTGAACGCATAAAATTTGTGCTCGTAGGAAGTCAGCAAGACAGTTTCATTCCTACAGAGAAACTTTACGAAGAATTTGTAGTTTTTTCTGAAAAAAATATGTCTATAGAGTCATTTTCTAAAGAGTTTAGAAAGTTTACATTAGGACAAGCACAGAAAACAAAAAGGCGTTGTGCAGGGTATAACAGTAGTGTTAATGGATTTCTTGGTGTAAAGATTAAGGAGCGGGTGGAGTAGATGAAAGAAAATATAACATCTGTCCCAATCTGGCAAAAACTCACTCTTACTATCGAAGAAGCCTCTGAATACAGCCATATTGGCGTGAATCGTCTCCGTGATCTGCTATACACTCCCGGCTGTCCTTTCGCATTCTATATTTCAGAGACTCGGGCTCTGATTAAGCGTCGGGCTTTTGAAGAGTATATCCAGTCAAGAGAGAGTCTTTAGTTGAAGGTACTGGGCGGCTGTGGTAAAATGGAAAAGTACCATAGCGCCCATTATTTACAAGGAGTTTTTATGGGCAAGGATTTAAAAGGTAAAGAGTTGGGAGAGGGGCTTTCCCAACGTAAAGACGGCTTATATAGCGCAAGATTCTCTCAGAATGGTAAGAGAATCCAAAAGTACTTTGACAAATTAGTAGATGCAAGAAGATGGTTGAAAACAGCAAGACTTGAGTCAGAACTTGCAGGCAGAAGTTATCATACAGATACGGTAGACGAATGGTTTAATCGTTGGATTGAGAATAGTAAGCGTGGGATTGTATCGGACAATACTTATCGCAATTATAAGAATCGCTATATGAATAATATTAAGCCGATTCTAGGAAATGTGCGTTTGGTAGATGTTAAGCCTGATATGTGCCAAAAGGTGCTGAATGTCATGGATGAGGAAGAATACTCTTATGGAACGATGAATCAGACACGAATAACCATGCATGCCATGTTTGACGGTGCGATTCTTTCTGATTATATTGAAAAGAATCCGGTCAATAAAGCAGTTAAATGCAGAATGAAGGAAGCGGAAGAACGGCGTGTGCTTAGTGTGGACGAACAGCAAATGTTCTTAGAATATGCGAGACACACTATGTATTTCAATGCGTATAAGCTGGTACTGCTCACAGGATTAAGAAGTGGAGAAGTCAGCGGATTGCAATGGAAGTATGTGGACTTCGATAAGAAAGAGCTGCATGTACGGCATACCATGCTATTTGATTCCAAAAAGGGCGGTTTCTACTTAGGTAAGCCAAAGACAAAGAAAAGTGTGCGGACAATACCTTTGAATGAAGCGGCTGTACAAGTTCTGAAGGAGCAACGAATGTATCAGTTCAAGCTCCGGGCAAAGAGCAGCCAATGGCATGATAACGATTTGGTTTTCACTACCATAAATGGAGTAGCATTAGGGCACAGCTCATATCAGCTTAGTATCCGACGGATTGTTACCAATATCAATAATGACCGTAAGGTAAAGGCGAAGATGAACAATGAGACATGGGAAGAATTTAAGCCAATGTACATGCATGCGCTTCGACATACATTTGCGACCAGATGTATTGAAAATGGCATGAAACCAAAGGTTTTACAGACCATATTAGGGCATTCTACAATTAATGTAACGATGGATTTATATGTACATACCACAGAAGAGTTTGCACGTCAGGAAATCGAAAAAATGGAGAAGATGGTGTAAAACTGGTGTAGTAGGTGTAACCTATCGTTGCAAACACTGATAAATAGCGGTGTATACAAAGAGTTATAGATTATGCAAAATAATCCATACGAAGTTTAAATGCAAAGAAACTAAGCCGCTAAGAACCGTAAGAATACGGTTTTTGGCGGTTTTTTCAATCATATATAGTCTATTATTAAATTCACATATCTTAACGTATATTCACGT
>JAFSCH010000114.1 GCA_017436865.1 Lachnospiraceae bacterium | reverse complement strand
TTGCTAATTCGTGAGTGCTTCCTCTTCCCAGCAGATATTCTTCCACAACCTTCTTCTTAAATTCAAAACTGTATTTTGCCATTAAAAAACCGACCTCCCAATCGTTAGATTTTTTGGTCTAACTTTTGGGGGTCGGTTCAACTCGAGGTGCTTTTTTATTGTGTTTGACTAACATTTGACTAACGGAATAAAAAAGTTATTGCTTTTTTGTATTAGTGCGCATATAATTATTATAGATAGAAAAACTATATTCGGGAGAGTTCCTGCCATATAAGTGGAAGATTTTAAACTCGGGAGAGCTCCTGCCATACAAGTGGAGAATTTTAAACTCGGAGGGAGCATTTAGCTCCCTTATTTTTTCCTATATACTAATGAAGAAGGTGATTTCGTGGAACAATTTAAACTGTATAGTGTTTCTGATGAATATGTGGAATGGCTCCGCGAACAGTATCCTAATGTTTACTCTAATAAAATAAATGCAAGAACGCATACCAGAAAATATTTAGGTGTTGTAATGCAAATAGGCGAGTACAAATATTACATTCCTCTGTCATCGCCAAAAGATTCTGACTATCAAATTGCTGGAGAAAGTAAGGTTATAAAAAAGAGCATAGTACCGATTATTCGTATTGTAGTGAAGAATGCATCTGGCGAAAAAGAATTAAAAGGAACATTAAGAATTAGTCATATGATTCCAGTTCCGGAAACTGAATTAAAATTATATGATTTGGAAAATGAAACGGACAGTACATATAAAGACCTTATTCAAAATGAGATGATATTCATTCGTAAGAATCGAGAAAAGATTATAGCAAATGCAAATTTGTTATATAAGCAAAAGGCCGCAAATGATTTGACTGCAGGTTATGTAAAATCAGCGTTGGATTATCAAAAGTTAGAAAAATTGTGTAAACAGTACTTACTAAAGAAATTACAAGAATATCAATAGTTTGATATCATATTACAAATGAGGAGAAGAAATGAGAAGTGCTAAAGAACAGGAATGCTTTCCTTATGATTTAAAAAAACATGTTATATCATGGTGAAAAATAATGGCGATGTTTCACAAGTTGCACACAACAAATCCGAATTAAAGGCGGCTTACGATTTGGATGATGGGGTTTCACGCTATGCTAGGATAGATTGCAAATTTAAGTGTGGATGTTCATTTCAAAAAATTGGAATTAAAAAATTTGCTAATGATATGCGTGAACAAAAAGGATGGGTGGTAGCTACTTCAACAGGATACGGATGCCATTGTGATGAGTTCACAATTTCGGTATCCCGTGCCAGTTTAAAAAGGAAGTAATATAATAGACTTTTATTGATAAAATATAAATAATTTGACTAACGGGGAAAACATCTTTTTAGGATTGACACTATAATATCCGTGAGATATTATAAATAATATAGAACATTTTTATGGAGATACAAAGAATGGGAAATTATCGCACGGTGAAATATCCTCCTACTGCTTTTTGGGAGGTTACCGCATATTGTAATCACAATTGTGTTCATTGCTTCAATTATTGGCGAACCGATGAAGAAGTAAAGGCGTGTATGAACAAGAGTATGGATACCTCGGAGTATCTTGCGATTGCTGAGAAGATTATAAAGAATCAACCGGCACGTGTTATCTTTACGGGCGGAGAGCCGCTCGTTGCATTTGATAAAATTAAGCCGGCATTGGAACTTCTTCAGGAGAATAAGATAAGCATTGCTATTAATACTAATGCAGCACTTATTACAAGGGAGATGGCTGAGTATTTTGTGCGTCGCAGAGTGGGCTTGTTTGTATCCTTTCCTTCCGCAAATCCGGAAGAGTTTGATAGAATTGTAAGTACTCCGGGAGCTTATGAGCGAGTGGTGGAGGCTATGGATATCTGTAAGGACGTTGGTGTGATTTTCAGTTTCAATATGGTGGTATCCCGCATTAATTTACATTCTATTTTTGAAACTGCCCAATTTTTAAAGGAACGTTATGGAGCAAACCTCATCAGTATTACTAGGGTGTCTGAACCGATTAATGCGATTGACCGTTTTGATGAATATATGTTAGATGAAGGTGATTTTGCTGTTTATTTGGAAAATTGTTGTCGCGTCAGTGACGAGTTGGACATGAAGGTGAAAGCGGCGTCGCCTATTACTCCATGTTCTATCGGAACGCAGGAAGCATATGATTTATTTGCTTTTGCAGGTGGTTGTGAAGCGGGGAAATCTAGTTATGTGGTTACGGCAGAAGGAAAGGTTAGAGCTTGCGCCAGAGATTCTAAGGAGTATGGAGATATTCAAAAAGAACCGTTTGCTGATATTTGGGAGAGAATGAGTGAGTGGCGTGACGAATCCATGATTCCAACGGAATGTTCTGGATGCGAGGTAAGAGAGGTCTGTCGCGGTGGCTGCCGTGTGGATGGCCTTCCAAGAAAGTGCAAATATAATTGTTTGGACACGTATTCTGATTTGAAAAGGTTGCCTTTGGTGTTTCAAAAGACATCGGAGTATCTGCCAAGATGGAATTATGATACATATTTTGTAGTTCAAGAGTATCTGAGATTCGTAGAAGAAGATTTTGGTATGCGGATTTCTTATCGCGGCAATCACGTATATTGTACAAAAGCATTTGCGGAATACATAGACAGTTTTAGAGGAAAAGGATTTACCTTGGATGAGTTTAGCAAGAAGTTTGAATTGGAACTGGATGTTGCCCGTCAGGCATTAAAAGGATTACGAGATAAAGGAATTATTCAGTCAAGTGATTACTAAATTTAATAAGTATAAAAAGTCAAAGATATATGGAGGGAAATATGATGAGCCAGATTTTTGTAGACATGTATGAGAATTCACAGGGATTTGAAGCGAGTGGAGCGGATTGTTATGGAAGCTGTAACTGCAACTGTGATGGTTGCTATGGATGTAACCCTAATTGTTATTGTTATAGTCCTTGTGAGTGTTATACCGACTGTCCTTCTAACAGTTACTGTTAATGGCGCAGTTTCATTTACAAATCCACATCACCGGTAGGTGTAATTGTCGGTGTAAGCATTGCTATATTGCGCCGAACGCCTCTGAACTTTCAGCGGATGATGTAGAGAGAATCCTCAAGCAATATGAGAGATTGATAAACAGAATAAGAAAAGAAGAGAAAGAGGTTCTTCCGTTTGTGTATATTACTGGGGGAGAGCCTTTTCTTCATAGGCAGATACATGAAATTTTTGCACTGATTAGAATATACAGTGACAGATTTACTTTCCGAATTATGACAAATGGGACAGTCTTAGGAAAGGAGTTGATGGAAGATTTCAACAGTCTGTCGATTCCGTGTCTTCAAGTAAGTATAGATGGAAATGAAAAGACACATGATTTTATTCGTGGTGAGGGAAATTTCAAACGAGTTTTAGAAGGGTTAGACACCATGTATGCGAATGGTATCTCGACAAGAGTATCTTTTACAGCGCATAAGATGAATTATATGCAATTTCCGGAGGTGGCTGAGATTTGCAGGCAGCATCATGTCGGTGTTTTATGGAGTGACAGATATGTACCATGTCAGGATAATCAGGTACTTTCTCCGTTGAACCCGATGGAAACAAAGGAATATGTTGAGATACTGGAGACAGAAAAACGAAATTCTATCAACCATGAAGTTTCGCTTGCAATCAAGAACATACGTGCATTACAGTTTTTAGCATCAGGCGAATATCCGTATCACTGCAGCGCAGGAATTCGTGCTTTAGCTGTGGATGAAAAAGGAGAAGTATATCCTTGTCGTAAATTTGCTTTGTCTTGCGGAAATGTGTTTGAAAATGACTTAGAAGAAATATATTATAACAGCGACGTACTAAGGAGGTTAAGAGCAGAGCGGATACCACAGGCATGCAAGGGCTGCAGACATCGAAAGCTGTGTCAGGGTGGAAGTCGCTGTGCTGCGCTAGCAACATATGGGAATTATATGCGTGAGGACCCGGGGTGCTGGTTGTGTGATAGGGAACAAGCGTAAATAGTAAAGTAACAATAGGAGACGTCGGATGAATAAAAAGGTAAGAACTAGCAAATTTAATATTTGCCTTCCGGTGGGAGATCAGTCAGGACACTGGGTGATTTTTAACGGCGCAAATGGAGCGTATGCGTTAGTTAATGACAGCCTGGGGCAACTACTAGATACCGCAGATAAAAATGACAGAATTCTTCCACCTATGGATGAAAAAACATATCATTTTCTTATGCAAAGAGGGTTTTTGGATTATGAGGGCCAAGAGATAGAACGTGTAACGGGCATTTGCAAGAAGATTCATGATTGTAATTGCCAGAATATCATTATGTCCATTGTGCCAACTTTAGCGTGCAATTTTGACTGTGAATATTGTTTCGAAAGAGTAATTAGAAAAGAGCATCCGGAACGATTAAAAGCATATATGAGTCGAGACATGGTAGACGCTATCTTTAGGCAAATGGAACGGTTTGTGGCTGAAGGAAAGAGTATCAAGAATTTTGTGTTTTTTGGTGGCGAACCTTTTCTCCCGAGAAATAAAGAAATTGTATCTTACGCCTGCGACAAATGCGACAAACAGCAGATTCCGATGTCGGTCATTACAAATGGTTATTATTTAGATGAGTATCTGGATATTATTTCAAAATATAATTTTACGGCTGTAAAAATTACAATTGATGGGCCAAAAGAAGTGCATGATGCAAGGAGAAAGCCGTCTGGAAAAAATGGAAGTTTTGATCGTATTGTAGAAAATGCACTTCGAGCTCTAGAGACAGGAAAAACAGTTACTTTTAGAACGAATGTAAACCGAGAAAATAGTCATGTGATTCCGCAAATGGCAGCAGAATATGAGCGTTTGGGATTGACGCAATATCCAAATTTTGCCTACTATTTTTGTGCTACTATGGATAGCTTCGAGAGAGAGGATAATGTATTTTCTAATGTTTCCGTAATGGGGCAAATTGGAAATTGTTGCAGTAATTATTGCTATAACAGTGCATATGCCAGAATTTACAGACGATTAAAGCCTCTTATGACAGAGAAAAAATTCATGGAACTAAGATCAGAGTTCTGCGTTGCACACAGTGGCAAGTATACTGTGGACCCTTTTGGAAATGTGTACACCTGCTGGGATTTGATGCACAAGGAGGAAGCAATTGTTGCCAAGGTTGATGTTGAGAAAGGGGAGTTTATTTATAATGAGAATTTTTCGACATGGAATCAACGCACGGTAGATAAAATAAAAAAATGCAAAAACTGTAAGTACATGATGTTTTGTGGGGGTGGATGTGCAGCACAGGCCATAGAAAGTAAGAAAGATATATACGAAGCATATTGCGACAGTTTCCCTGAAATTTTCAATCAGGTAGCAGTACAGATTGCAAGAGAATATCTTGACAAATAAAAAAGCACTTCGAGGATTCCGAAGTGCTTTTTACATGTGTTAACTTAGTATTATTTTTCGTCTTTGTATATTTCTTTAAAGTATTTGTATGTATCTACTTTCAATTCACCACAAGCCGCCTCGTCACAAGCAATAACCCCGTTTGGATGAAGTTGAAGTGCACTGATTGTCCAACCGTGATCCACACCACCCTCTACGCAATGACGTAAAGCACGTGCTTTACTATGTCCGTTGATAACTAAAAGAACTTCTTTAGAATCGCAAACTGTTCCAACACCAACAGAAAGAGCTGTTTTAGGAACCTTGTTAGGATCGTTGTCAAAGAAACGAGAGTTTACAATCAATGTATCCTGTGTTAAAGCGCGGACTCCTGTGCGAGAAGTAAGAGATGTAAATGGTTCGTTAAATGCAATGTGTCCATCTACTCCGCTACCACCGAGGAAAAGGTCGATTCCGCCATAAGAAGCAATTTTTTCTTCGTATCGCAAACATTCTGCCTCAAGATCCTCAGCCATGCCGTTAAGGATATTGATATTTTCAGCAGGAATATCGATATGATTGAAGAAGTTATCGTGCATAAAGTACCAATAACTCTGGTCATGTTCTCTAGGAAGGCCTACATATTCATCCATATTGAAAGTTACCACGTTTTTAAAGGTTACCTTTCCGGCTTTGTTCATTTCAATTAAGTTCTTGTATACACCAAGTGGAGAAGAACCAGTTGGAAGACCTAATACAAACGGACCGTCTCCTTTGTGATTATTAATTGCATTGGCAATATGTTGTGCTGCCCATGCACTCATCTCATCGTAGTTGTCTTTGATAATCAGTTTCATACTATCACGCTCCATAAAATTATTTAGAGGGCAGCATTTAACAACTACCCTTTATGAATTTTATTATACATACATTTTTGGAATAATCAACCATTATAAAGGATATTTTATTTTTAGAATCGAATCTGAATCACATCAATGTCGAGATTCCACAGGAACTTGTCCAAATCTTTATAAGATAAGAATACTGTCGCAGTGTTGTCGCAAGGATGAATACCGAGACTCTTGCATTTTGATAAATTACGGTCGATGAAGAATTCTACCGCATGGTCTGTGTCGTTAATCAATCCAAATGGTGTTACGCTTCCTTGTTTTAATTTCAAATATTTTTCCAAACGTTCTTCTGAGGCAAAGCTAAGGCTGCTGGTTCCGAGCTGGCGAGCCAATGCTTTCAAGTCAACTTTTGCATTCTCATCGGCAGTCACAAGGAAATGACGTTTTCCCTTAGCATCTCTGAGAAATAAGTTCTTGCAGAGTGTTCCTTTTGCAGGGAGCCCTAAGCGGTCCATGTCTTCCATGGTATGTACCGGCTCGTGTTCTACAGCTTCATATTTAATATTCATTTTGTCTAATTCGTCGTAAATTCGTTGTTTTTGATTTTCCATAACCATTCTCCTTCCGAATCTTATAGAGATTATTATATTCAATATGGCAAAAAAAGTAAAGAAATAATATAATAGGTTTATCACATGAGAGGTATAGAGAGATGAAGAAAAGAATTATTGGTATAATTTCAGTTTTGATAGTGCTTGTAATTGCAATTGCAGTAGGTGTTATCATTTTTAATAATAGTAAGAACACTCAGACAGGTCATTCGGAAAAGAATAAGGAGATTATCAGCGATGTTCCGGAAGAGGATGAAAATAAAACTTCCGTAGAGAATGCGGAAGAAGTACAGGCAGAAACCACAATAGCAACATTTGACGAGAGTACAGCAGTATCGGCTTGGACAACCTCAAATCTCAATCTCAGAGAACAACCGAATGGAAGCGGCACGATTATTACTGTCATTTCAAAGGGAACAGAGATAAAAAAAGGCACAGAGGAAAATGGTGGGCGCAAGTGAAGGTGGGCGATACTATTGGTTATGTCAGCACGCAGTATATCGTTAGCGTGAAACCGGAAGAAAAGTCGATTGTACAACAGCAAAACACATCGAAAGTGGAAGCGATTCCAGGGCAGCATCGTGACCCGAATAACATTGTTATCGTAATTGACCCAGGTCATCAGCTCCGAGGCGACAGTGCGAAAGAGCCGAATGGACCAGGTTCTTCTACTATGAAGGCACGTGTGACTAGCGGAACCCGTGGCGTGGTAACTGGAGTTGCGGAATATATTCTGAATCTGGATATCAGCCTGAAACTCAAGACGGAATTGGAAAACCGTGGTTATGTGGTTCATATGACGCGCTCCACACACGATGTCAATATCAGCAACAAAGAGCGCGCGGAGTACGCGAATTCGGTGAATGCTGATATTGCAGTTCGCATTCACGCAAACGGTGCCGGCCTAAGTGTGAGAGGCGCAGAGACGCTTGCACCATCAGCAAATAATCCGTATGTGAGTCACTTGTCAAACGCAAGCATAAGTTTGAGTCGCCATGTCATAAATGCATATTGTGCCGCCACTGGATTTATCAATCGCGGGGTGAAAACCAACGACACCATGACGGGAATCAACTGGAGTAGTGTGCCTGTGACTATTTTAGAATTAGGCTTTATGAGCAACGCATCAGAAGACCGCGCGATGCAGGATTCCACCATGCAAAATAACATGGTACAAGGAATAGCAAACGGAATAGATGCATATTTTGGATTATAAAAAATGTAAAAAATTAGCAAAATTATGCTTGACAGAAAGATTACCAAGTGGTAGTCTTTGCTTGTGGGTTAGTCTAAACTAATCGAGATAATAATAGACTAACAGGAGGGAGACACAATGAAAACTTTGAAAGATATCAAAGTAGGTGAAACAACAGTAGTTATAAAAGTGCATGGCGATGGTCCAGTCAGAAGGAGAATTATGGATATGGGAATTACGAAAGGTGTAGAGATCTATGTGCGAAAAGTGGCACCGCTTGGCGATCCGATGGAGTTAAATCTCCGAGGATACGAATTGACACTTCGCAAAGCGGATGCCGACATGATTGAAGTAGAGTAGTGACATACATTTGTAAAAGGGAGAAAAAATTATGAATTTAAAAATCGCATTAGCGGGTAATCCAAACAGTGGTAAAACAACATTGTTTAATTATTTGACCGGTTCAAACCAATATGTCGGTAACTGGCCGGGAGTTACAGTTGAGAAGAAAGAAGGCGTTTTAAAAGGACATCCTGATGTAATAATTCAGGATTTGCCTGGTATATATTCTTTATCTCCGTATTCGCCGGAGGAAGTGGTGACACGTACATATTTAGTAAATGAGCATCCTGATGCAATCTTGAATATCGTAGATGGCACGAACATTGAGCGTAACCTGTATCTGACCACACAGCTTATTGAACTTGGTTATCCGGTAGTTGTTGCTGTAAATATGATTGACTTGGTTCGTAAAAATGGTGACACGATTGATTTAGACAAACTTAGTAAGGCACTTGGATGTGTCTGTGTGGAAATCAGTGCGTTGAAGGGTGAAGGTGGTAAGGAAGCTGCAGAAAAGGCAGTGGAGCTGGCAAAAAACCATAAGCACGGGGAAAGACCGCATGTGTTTAATGGTAGTGTAGAGCATGCGTTGGCTCATATTGAAGAGGAAATTGATGAAATCGTAGATATTACATATCTGCGTTGGTACGCAATTAAATTGTTTGAACGTGATGAAGTGGTTCGTAAAGAATTAGCATTGACACAGCAGACACTCGCACATTTGGAACGTCATATTGTGGATTGCGAAAGAGAGATGGATGATGATGCGGAGTCCATAATCGCAGATCAACGTTATACATACATTGGTGGCGTTGTAGGAAAGGCAGTAAAGAAGAAAGCAACTAAACATGCACTCAGCCTTTCTGATAAGGTAGATAGAATTGTAACAAATCGGATTCTTGCTTTGCCAATTTTTGCAGGTGTAATGTTTCTCATGTATGCAATTGCGATGGGGAGTTTTTCGTTTTCTATCGGTACCATGGGTACGGATTGGGCAAATGATGTACTCTTTGGTGAGTGGATGCCGAGTCTGTTTGATAGAATCTTATCTGCGCTTGGCGTAAGTGGTTGGCTCTATGCGCTCATTATGGATGGTATTTTGGCAGGTGTCGGTGCGGTGCTCGGATTCGTTCCGCAGATTTTGGTGTTATCCTTGCTCTTATCTATTTTGGAAGATGTCGGATATATGTCAAGAGTTGCATTTATTATGGATCGTGTGCTTCGAAAATTCGGTCTCTCGGGTAAATCTATCATTCCAATGCTTGTGGCAACTGGCTGTGGAGTGCCAGGAATCTTGGCAAGCCGTACAATTGAGCAGGAAAACGACCGTAAGATTACGGTAATGACAACCGGATTTATTCCTTGCGGTGCAAAGATGCCTATCATCGGATTGTTTGCAGGTGCTGTATTTGGAAACTCACCACTAGTTGCAACCTCCGCATTCTTTATCGGTGTCAGCGCGGTGGTTATTTCCGGTGTTATCTTGAAAAAATTTAAAGCATTTGCAGGAAAACCGGCGCCGTTTGTTATGGAACTTCCGACTTACCATTTGCCGTCTCCGCGCAATGTGTTCTATTCCACTTTGGACAGAGGGTGGGATTTCGTAAAGAGAGCAACCACAATTGTTTTGCTTAGTTCTATTGTTCTCTGGTTCTTACAGAGTTATGGATATGTAGATGGTGCATTTGTTACAGTAGAAGACAGCAATGTTTCTTTCTTGGCAAATATCGGTAAATTGTTTGCTTGGATTTTCTATCCTTTGGGCTGGATGGGAGATATGGCTTGGAAAGCCACTGTTGCAACAGTTACGGGTCTGATTGCAAAAGAAGAAGTTGTTATGACTTTTGGTACGCTGTATAACTTTGGTGGCGAACTTAGTGAGGCCGGAGATGAGATTTGGAAAATGGTTGCAGCTGATTTTGGTCCGGTTCGCGCTTACAGCTTTATGATTTTTAATCTGCTCTGTGCACCGTGTTTTGCGGCAATCGGCGCGATTAAACGTGAAATGGGAAGTGCCAAATGGACATGGGGAACTGTTTGCTACATGTGTGGATTTGCTTATGCGATTTCTATGATTGTATATCAACTGATTGGACTTATTCTGGGTGAAACAGTATTTAGTGTATTTACAATTGTAGCAGTGCTTGCACTCGTTGTTCTTCTATATTTGATTTTCCGCAAAGGTTATAAGGCGCCGGATAGATAAGATAGGAGGTATTTATGGGAGATGCGATTGTATTGGCTGTTCTGATGGCTGTGATATGTTTGATTGTTCGCTCCATGGTGAAGAATCATAAAAAAGGCGGAGGATGTTCAGGCAATTGCTCGAGCTGTTCCAAAGGCTGTATGAAATATCGTGAATCGTCATCCGAACAATAGTGTAAAATAAAAAAGGATATTCACACCGTGTTTGATGTGAATATCCTTTTAATTCGTATGTAGACTTTACAGTCTCTGAGCATGTTTTTTAATTGCATCGAAACTCTCCTTGCTAAGCACATGCTCTAATTTGCAGGCATCGTCGGAAGCAATCTCTTTTGGAACCCCGAGACTTGTAAGCCACGCTGTCAGAAGCTCATGGCGTTCATGAATCATTTCTGCAATAGCCTTCCCTGATTCAGTCAAGTATATGAAACCGGCATCGGTCACCGTGATGTGTTCCTTCTCGCGAAGATTCTTCATTGCAACGCTGACGCTTGATTTTTTATATCCTAATTCATTTGCAATATCAACAGAACGAACAACTGGAAGGATCTGGCTGAGCTCCAAAATTGTTTCCAGATAGTTTTCTGCAGATTCATTTATCATAATTCTCATAATGCACCTCCAATGAGTTGAACTTAGTATAGCATAATAAAATCAAAATGACAATGTGTAAGCGTTTGCAAGTGTTGTTGTTGTGTGATAAAATACGAGCAGAATATTTGTCATGTAAGAAGGAGAAGGATTATGTTGAGTAATTGCGAGACCTGCATGAATTATGAATACGATGAAGAATATGAATACTATGTGTGTACGAAAAACTTAGATGAGGACGAGATGTACCGTTTTATCAAGGGAGATTTTCGCGAGTGTCCGTATTATCAGTTCGGGGACGAGTACCAGATAGTCAGAAAACAGATTTAGGAGGAAGATCATGAATCAGTTTGAAGCTTCAATTATTTTATGGATACAGGAACATTTACGGGGAGTGATGGATGGTTTTTGGATATTTGTGACGCATCTGGGAGATGAAGGATACCTTTGGATTGCCCTCGGAATTGTGTTATTATTTTGGAAGAAGACAAGGCCAATCGGGATTACAGTATTGCTGTCACTCTTATTTGACTTTTTGATTATCAATGTGACGCTCAAAGGATTAGTGGCAAGACCGAGACCGTTTGTAGTAAATGAGACAATTGTGCCGCTTGTAGGAGGAGTCTCACCGTATCGTTCATTTCCGTCAGGACATTCCGGCGGTTCATTTGCGGCGATGCTTGCCTTGTCGAAATGGGTGCCGAAGAAGATTGGTATTCCTGCGATTATTCTGGCAACCATGGTTGCGTTATCAAGACTGTATGTTGGGGTTCACTACCCAACAGATATTCTTGGAGGCTTCGTAGTAGGACTTGTGTGCAGTTTTGCTGCGTATCGTATTGTGAAGCATGTGATGAGGAAAAGAGAAGAGAAAGTTGCAAATGTATAGGATGCTTGGAAAAAAGGGAGAAATAGTGATAAATGGCTAGGAAAACGAAGAAACAGATGTTGGCGGAGGAGATTATCGAGCGCTTAAAAGCAGAATATCCGGATGCCGAGTGCTCTTTGGAGTACGACGAGGCATGGAAGCTTCTTGTCAGTGTGCGACTTGCCGCACAGTGTACCGATGAACGCGTCAACATCATTGTGGAAAAATTATATGAGAAATATCCGGACGTCAAGGCACTTGCTGACGCCGATGTGGATAAAATTGAAGAAATCGTGCGCCCATGTGGATTAGGTAAAAGCAAGGCAAAAGATATCAGTGCTTGTATGAAAATATTGCGTGACCAATACGGTTGCCAGATACCGAAGACTTTTGATGAATTGCTTGCGCTTCCGGGTGTGGGTAGAAAAAGTGCCAATCTCATTATGGGTGATGTATTCGGTGAGCCGGCAATTGTTACGGACACACACTGTATTCGTCTTGTGAATCGCATGGGACTTGTAGATGGATTTACTGAGCCGAAGAAAGTGGAGATGGCACTCTGGAAAATCATTCCGCCAGAGGAGGGCAACGATTTTTGTCATCGTCTAGTGTACCATGGAAGGGCAGTTTGTACGGCTAGAACGACGCCATATTGTGAAAAATGTTGTTTAAATGATATTTGCCCAAGAAATGGTGTAAAAAAATAATTGATTTCTGTAAAGTGATTCATTATAATTGTTCTGTAAGATTGAAATAATAAAAACATGTTAAAGTCGCATGATAAGTAGGAGGAAAAACTATGGATTCAAACAAGAGACCAGATACGATGGAACGTATCACAACACCGGAACTTGCTGAAGCGTTTATCGCAGAACAAGTTGCAGCAGTTCGTGAGCAAGTTGGCGACAAAAAAGTTTTGTTGGCACTTTCAGGCGGTGTTGACAGTTCAGTTGTTGCAGCACTTTTAATCAAAGCAATTGGTAAGCAGTTGGTATGTGTACATGTTAACCACGGCTTAATGCGCAAAGACGAATCCGAAGGTGTTATAAAAACGTTTAAGGACGAAATGGATGCCAACTTGATTTATGTTGATGCAACTGATCATTTTTTGGGATTACTTGCAGGTGTATCAGATCCAGAGAGCAAGCGTAAGATTATCGGTGCAGAATTTATCACTGTATTTGCTGAAGAAGCAAGAAAACTTGAAGATATTACATTCCTTGCTCAGGGAACTATCTATCCTGATATTCTGGAATCTATCAAGGCAGCTGAAGGTAAGAAAGCAGTTAAGTCTCATCACAATGTAGGCGGTCTTCCGGAAGATCTCAAGTTTGAACTTGTAGAACCGATTAAACTTTTATATAAAGATGAAGTTCGTGTAGTAGGTGAAGCTCTTGGCTTACCACACGCTATGGTTTATCGTCAGCCATTCCCAGGTCCGGGACTTGGTGTTCGTTGCCTTGGTGCAATTACACGTGACCGTCTGGAAGCACTTCGTGAAGCAGACGCTATCTTGCGTGAAGAGTTCGACAAGAACGGTCTTGCTGAAAAAGTATGGCAGTACTTTATTGCTGTACCAGATATCAAGAGTGTTGGTGTTAAGGACGAAAGCCGTTATGAAGGTTGGCCAGCAATCATTCGTGCTATCAACACAAAAGACGCTATGTCAGCAACGATTGAGGAGATTCCATATCCGATTCTTCATCACATTACCGACCGAATCACTCATGAAGTTCCTGGTATCAACCGAGTTCTACTTGATTTGACACCGAAGCCAATCGGAACGATTGAGTGGGAATAATTGAAAATGTTTGGGAAGCCTTATAAAACGGGGCTTCCTTTTTTATGTGCTTGCAAAATGCTTGCAGAAATTAAAGTTTAAGTGTTTATATATAATTAAATTTTCTTCAAACTTTAACCATATGATATTTCGTTCCACTATATAAATGAAAACACCGGTGAAAAAACAAAAAGGAGGTGCCACATTGGAAAGAGCGGAGTTAGATACAAAAATTACCGAAATGGCAAAGACGCTTTATTCGTATTGTATTGTGCGAACATCTGACCATTTCGAGGCAGAAGATTTGGCACAGGATATTATTTTACAGATATATAAATCCGCTGACAATATCAGGAATGCGGACTCGTTTTATAGTTTTGTATGGGCTGTGGCCGGTAATGTATATAAGCAGTGGTGCAAGAGAAAAGTCAAAAATCAAGAGTGCGAGTTGCTCGAAGATTTACCGGCAGAAATTGTTGATGAGAACGATTTTTTAGACGTGTATCTGCTTAGGCGTGAATTATCGTTACTTGCAGAAAAATATCGTAAAGCTGTAATTCTGTATTATATAGAAAATAAGTCTTGCTTAGAAATATCCAAATTGCTTTCCGTCGGTGAAAGCATGGTTAAGTATCTCCTTTTTAAATCGAGACAATTATTGAAAGAAGGTATGAGTATGGAACGAAATTATGGAGAAAAAAGTTACAATCCAAAAGGAATGTCTCTGATGTTTTGGGGAAAAGGAGCAAATCATTATTATCATTTGTGCAAAAGTAAAATTTCACAAAACATATTGTTTGCTTGTTATAATGATAAACTCACTGCTGAACAGATTAGTTTAGAAATCGGAGTTTCCCTTCCTTACATGGAAGATAAATTAAAGGAATTGTGTGATTATGAACTCTTAAAAAAGGATGGCAATAGGTATTATACCAACATCGTCATCTTTACAAAAGATTTTGTGGGTGAGGTAGCAACAAAAACTGCTAATCTTCGAGAGTGTATTACGGAATTGGTTATTAAATCAATTGACAAATACAAGAAAGAAATAAAGGATATTGGCTTTGTCGGAGCAGATATGAATGACAATTCCTTTAATTGGCAAATGGTTAGTTTCATCCTGTATAATGCGGTAATTGAAAAACTGCAAAACAGAGTTAACATCGTATATCCAAAGGATAAGTTTGGTACAGAATGCTTTGTATGGGGAGAAGAGGTTTGTGAGTCGGGTTCATGGACCTCGGAGTTTTGTTTTGGAATATCCAATGTATCCAATAGTAACGGTGATTATATTCAGTTTATGGATTTTCCTATTAATGGAGAAATGGTACATCACTATTGCTTTAATAGGCAGGAGGTAACAAATATTTTCTTGGATATTGCAAAAGGCAATACAAAGCATTTTAGTGAAAATGATAAAGCCATTGCAGCTGAAATGGTACGAAAAGGTTATGTTATCAACGATGCAAATGGACTTCGTTGTAATGCACCGGTGTTTACAGAAGGACAGTATCAGGAATTAAAGAAATTACTTGAGGACACTACAGAACAGATTGCCGGTGAAGCAGAAAATTTAATGGAAACTGTTACGAAAATTATGAAAAATCATATGCCAGTTCATTTAAAAAAGATGGCCAAGGACATGGCTTTTTTACGATTGTTTGAAGATGCGATATCCGCACCGGTTGCAAGTTTGTGTGAACATAAGTATTTGCTTCCATATAGTGGTGATTCATTGCTTCCGACCACATATATTATTTTAAAATAGTGTGAATATGCCAATTGTGGTACAATGAAAGCGGAGTTTCGACTCCGCTTTTGTAGTGGAATAATTCTACTTAGCGTAGAAAAGAGTCAATCTAGATGTTATTGAGTGAAATGCACGAAACCTATATAATGTAGTCAGAAGTTTCTAAAAAAGATGTATTGGGAGGAACTTATGACATTATTAATAGGTGAAAATATTAAACGTTTACGTCGAGAACTTAATTTGACACAAGAAGAATTGGCTACTCATCTAGGAATCTCATTTCAGTCTATAAGTAAATGGGAGCGGGGCGAAGGGTATCCAGATATTACAATGTTACCATCATTAGCGAATTACTTTAATATCAGTATTGATGAACTTGTTGGTATGAGTGAAGTTGTGAAATCAGAGAAATATAAAGAGATTAATGACCTTTGGGATAAAAATAATCGTAGTGGTCAGCACCAGGAAAATGTAAGTCTTATGAGGCAAGCATTAAAAATGTTTCCCAATGATTCACTTTTACTCGTACAGTTATCTACATCTCTTGAAAAACTGGAGGGAACAGAAGAAGAAAAGACTGAATATCTGAAAGAATCTATCGCAGTTCAGGAACAAATACTTCGATATGGAGCAGATTCAGAGGTGCGTGGCGCAACTCTTTACAATATTTGTTTTGCTTATTGGAAAAATGGTGAGTATGATAAAGCTTTGGAACAGGCGAAGAAACTACCCAATTTATATAAAGCTCGCGAAAATGCTCTTGTATATTTTCTGCAAGGAGAAGAAAAACGGAGGGTCGCAAAAGAGTCGTTAAATCCACTTGCATGGGCTATTTCACATCATTTGACAGCACTTGCTGAAACAGAAGGTGATAACGGATATCTTGAGAAAGCGACAAAGATTCTTAGCATTCTTTTTGATGGCGAAGAGAATGATTTAGTTAAATCTATTAGAAAAAAGATAACTCAGCAAAAAGAAGTGTAAAGAGGTCACTGTTGCCCGTTTAATTTTTGCAGAGAATGTCGGGTATCCAAAATTGAATTCTGGTAAGATAACCATAAACAACAGGAGGGTCAAGAATGGATTGGATTACAGGAATGCAAAATGCGATTGACTATATTGAAGAGCACATCACAGAGAGAATGGATTATGAGGAAATTGCAAGATGCAGTTGTTTGTCAAGTTACAATTTCCAACGGGTGTTTGGTATTCTCTGCGGATATACTTTGGGAGAGTATATCAGAAATCGAAGATTATCCATGGCAGGACAAGATCTTGCACAAACAGGCATGAAAGTTATTGATGTTGCTTTGAAATATGGTTATGAGAGTCCGGACAGCTTTGCTAAAGCATTTCAAAAGTTTCATGGGGTTACTCCTTCGGCAGCGTGCAAAGCCGGGGCGGTACTGCGTTCTTTTGCCCGATTGTCTGTCAAAATATCTTTGGAAGGTGGAAATGTTATGAATTACAGAATTGAAGAAAAACCAGAAATGATACTTACAGGATATAAGCAGAGATTTCAAGGTGTTCCATATGGAAGTCAGAGATTGGAACAAGAAAATCAATTTTGGGTTACAACGCGTGCAAAACAATGGCTTCTAATAGGGGCTTCATGCGATTACGCCACACATTATTGTATAGTGACAAATGTTGATGATGATGGGTATGATTATTATATTGCAACTGAGTTAGCCTCGGATGAGAGAGAAGATATGTACAATCCGGAAATTACTGGTGTTGACTTTATGGAAGATATGGGGTTTGAGAATGTATTAATACCAAGACAAACATATGCAATATTTGAAACAGAAAAAATAAAATACCCAATCGGAAAATATACTGATTTGAGACAACGCATTGTTTCAGAATGGTTACCAAGTTCGGGATATCAAATTGCTAATGCACCGGAACTTGTATTGATTCATTGGAGACTTACAGATGATAGAAATAAGCGATATGTTGAGATATGGTTACCAATAGAAAAATGCTAAAAAGGAGAATTGCCTATCATGGATATTAAGTTTCAATGTACAAAAGATTCTTTCAAGGGCTCTACGCATAATTGCGTTTTGGAGTTCGATGCATATGAGAATTATGAACAACTAAATGAATATTTTGGCTCTTTTGATAAAAGTCTAATGTGTCCGAAAGAAGAGTATTTTGACGGGTTTGATTACGATACATGGGATGATTATGTAATTTTTGAAGATGGGAAAATCGTATCCCGTGCTGGAATATGGAAGTATAGTCAAACAGCATGGGAAGTTGCTGGCGTGTCGACTCTACCGGAATCCCGGTGTAAGGGCTATGGGGAAATTATTGTGAGCCACTGCACCGCTATTATCTTGAATAATGGGAAAACAGCAACCTGTACTACAAGTGACTCAAACATCGCAATGAGGAGAACTGCTGAAAAAATAGGTTTCATGGAAAAAGTTTAATCAAAACATGTATTGTATCTTTAATATTAAAATGATATAATTTAGACAATCAATTAGTAAAGGAGGGTGGACAAAATGACAATTTATAAACTGATAAAATCAAACGCCGTTTTGTCTACAAGATAAACCTCTTTCTTATTATATGTAGATTATCGCTCTTGATTTTGTCAGGGGCGATTTTTTATATTTGAAAGGGGTATGTTTATGAACAGACAAACAGAAAAATTTATAACAGTAGGAGATTATCAAGTATTAGTAACAAAAGAACCAAGCTATAACATGCTAAACTCAATTGCACAGCAACATGGGAATATTGCGGACAAGGTAATAAGAGGCTTAACTAACACGATATATCGAGCAAAAAGCTCCTCTGATTACTTTGCAGTTTTGTTACTCAAAGAAAAGGATTATGTTATTGGGTATGCAAGTTTTATTCAGAATAGTATAGAGCCATCAAAATGGTTTTATACAGATTTGTGGGTGGCATCTGAATATAGACGGCAAGGTATTGCCACTCAGATCCTAAAGGCTGGGATCAATCAATTAGTAGAGTGTCATGCCAAATTCTTATATTGCACAGTAGAGCCACACAACGAAGCATCAATAAGAACACAGTATGCACTAGGATTTACTGAAACAAAAACGGAGCCATTTGAATTCTTCATGGATATGGAAGGGTTAATTATGTTTCAAAAGCAGTTGTGAAATATATTTTTTGAAAAGGGTGTAAGGTAGAGAACATGAAAGATATTTTAATTTCAGATTTTTCAAACGTAGCATTTCAGAATGCATTCAAAAAGTATTTTAAGGAATTTGGAGTGGAAATAAAAAATTGGGATGCTCTTTTTAAAGAACTAACAGAAGAGAGTAAAAACAAAGCATATGTTAGATTAGATGAGAACGGAACATCTGTAGGTTTCATTCTATTTAAAATCATTCAATTATCTGATGGGTTCTTTGAGGAAAATTTGGGCTTTATCCGTGAGTTCTGGATTGCCGAAGAATACAGAAGCAAGGGTTATGGTTCGAAACTTATCCGGCTTGCGGAAGAATTTTTTAAAGAAAACGGAATTTGCAAATCAATTCTGACAACAGATACAGCAGAACATTTCTATGAAGCAAGAGGATATCACAGAGATAGGTCATACACAGCAAAAAACCAAGATGAAGTATTTGTAAAGGTGCTATGATTCTTATTATTTACACATATATTATACCACAAAAAAGGAGAGAAAAACAGACTTGTATACATAGTTATTTGGAAGTATAAATACAGTAAAGTTTACATTTAAAGGGGGACTTTACTTATGATACTAAACGCATTAGATGAGGTTCTATTTTGGGAGGATATTCCGTTATTAAAAACGTTTATGGAGAAAATAGTTTCCCAATATTATCCTCATGATCCGGAAACATATTTTAATGAAAAGAAAGCTTTTATGATGGAACACATCCCAGATAGAAACGAGTTTATAAAAAGGATGGAATATTACATAAACAACGGTTCACCAGTATGGGTATCGGGTAGAAATTCATTGGGTGAGGAAATTACATTTGATGATTTGCAGAAGGCCATATTGTCAAATGTGACTATCCAAAACGGAAAGAGTAAGGCTGATATGGCATCTGTGTTATTGGCTAAAGAACCAGAATTATGGGATTACTATACAAGTAATATAATGCACGCATCTAAGAATACAATATGTGAATTGACAATAGGAGCAGGGCTAGGAACTGCAGCAGTAATGAGAGTGATGAAAGATAGTGATTTGTATATTGGCGTTGACATTGATTTTCTCTGTGCCAAAAATGCAGATGCCATTGCAAAATATTTTGGTGTGAATGGGTTGGGGATTGCAGCTTCTTTGTGGAATCTGCCGTTTGATAATGAAATGTTTACCACAGTATGTTGTAACCAAGGTCTTGAGGAGTGTAGGGAAATACCTATAATACTAAGTGAAGCTTCTCGCATACTAGAACATTCTGGTAAAATGGTATTACGGTGCAAAAATTTAGAAGGAACGACATGGTATTCTTATTTTGAAAAATACGGCTTTTCTATTGAAGAAACACGTTTATGGCTTAGAAAGTTAAGGTTATACAGTGATGTTGGGCAGATTGAAGAAATAGCTTCACAAACCGGATTGAAATTACTTGACAGAAAGAGTGATGAAGGGGTATGGAGTATTCTTGTATTTGAAAAAAGATGATATCCGACCAATCTTCGCATTTAATATCGGGTAAAGAAATCATCTGTTTGCTATCATAAAGGCAGACAAGGAGGGGCATTATGGATTGGATAACAGGAATGCAGAAAGCTATCGACTATATTGAAGAACATCTAACTGAGCCTATCGATTATGAGGTTGTGGCAGCACAAAGTTTTTCATCTAGTTATCATTTTCAACGAGTGTTTAGTATACTTTGTGGATTTACAATAGGCGAGTATATCCGTAATCGCAGATTGTCACTTGCAGGTCAGGAACTTGCTTCAAGTGATGCAAAGGTAATAGATGTTGCTTTGAAATATGGTTATGAAAGTCCGGACGGCTTTGCAAAGGCATTTCAACGGTTTCATGGGATACTTCCTTCGGAAGCGCGAGCTAAAGGAGGTAATCTCAAATCCTTTTCTCGACTTGTTCTAAAGATTTTTTTAGAAGGAGGCAGTGTTATGAATTACAGAATCGAGGAAAAACCGGAAATGACTCTAACTGGGTATACAACTCACTTTACAGGTTCTCCATCTGACCGATATAATCAACAACATGATTTTATGGTCAAGGGAGAAACAAGATTTATCCGTTATGCATTGCAAGGAATGGCGAAGGATTGTACTGTGGAGTATAGTGTTATTTCCTCTATCAATGATGAGGGATATGATTTTACGATTGGCACAGTAATTCCACAATATTTTAATGATCACCTTGAAGAGACTGTAGGAAAAGAAAATGCAGAGAGATTGAGCGTTATTCGTGTACCGTCTCGCAAATATCTGGTAGTTGAAACGGAACGAAGCGTTTTTGCAATGGATGAACATTTAAAAATGCGTAAACAGGCGGTTCCAGAATGGATAGAGAGTTCGGACTATCAGTTGGCGGATGCACCGGAAATAGCCGTGTTCCATGCATACAGTAACGATAAGGATAACAGTTATGTTGAATTGTGGTTACCGATAGAATAGTAAAAATGATCAACAAACGCCCACGAGTTGCTGCTCGTGGGTTTCCTGTTGTTCCAGAAATTGATATACGCATCTTAAAACGAGAAGTTGTTATACGGTATTTCATTTTTTATAATAACCTTGTAGCTACAGAAAATATAATAGGAGCGTGATACTATGAAATTTAACTTTGGTGAAAATATTAAAAGATTACGAGTTACAAAAGGGTTTACTCAGGAGAAAGTGGCTGAGCTATTAGACATTTCTAAACAGTCAGTGAGCCGTTGGGAAAATAATACAACTTACCCGGACATTAGTTTCTTGCCAACATTAGCTTCTTTTTACTGCGTTACAGTGGATAGTCTTTTGGGCGTTGATTATGAGACCAATAAAAAAACACTGGAGGAATACTCATTAAAACGAGATGAAGCACATCGGCTTGGGGATGTTCAGGGTGCATATGAATTATCGCAGAAGATGTACGCAATATTTCCGAACGAAAAACTTATCATTCTAAATATAATGTCGGATTCCTATTTAATGGGATTTCAAGATATTAACGGAAAGAGAAAGTATTATCTTGAAATGTCTATATCAATATCAAAACGTTTCTTGGAACTGACAGATGTTATTGACGAAAAATGCCATTGCATAAAAAATATTGCAACATGCTATAAACTACTAGAAAATCAAGAAAAAGCTGTTGAATGGACAAAAAGATTACCAAGTCTGTGGAATGGAGTCGAGAGCACAAGTATAAGTGTAATGGAAGGACGAGAAAAGATAGATTCTATACAGGGAAGTTTAAATGCTGTACTACACCTTATACATAGATTAATATATGTATATGCACAAAACACTGATTTAACAAGAGAAAGAAGGATAGAAATATTAGAAAAGTTACCAAAGATTTTTGATGTAGTGTTTGAAAACGGCGATTATGGATTCTACAATGTATTTCTTTCGCGAGTTTATGTGGAAATAGCACGGAATTGTCAATTTGATAGCAGAAAAGGAAAAGACGCGTTGAAGAAAGCGGCTATATGTGCTGAAACTTATGATAATCTAGGGAAGTCTCTCCATACTTCGCTACTTTTTCAAGAACAAGAGATTTTGCCAGATAAATTTGCAAAAGCAAATAGCAACTCGCAGAGAGAGAATGTCCTAGAATTAATTATGCATGAGGATTTTGAATATCTAAGAGATTTCGAGGGATTCCAGGACATTGTTAGGTGTTTAAAAAGATAGTACTATGATTATGCTTGACACTTCTGATTCCTAATGTTATATTTATGAAAATTAAGTATTCCTTATGAGGTGGTACAATGTATATTAATAAATCTCATAAACTTAATAGGGACGACGATATTTAGCGTTTGTATCTGTGAAAAGTCATAGGTACAAGCGCTTAATGTGTTGTACCTATGTGGCATATAAAGCAATATACCACATTGGTAAAGATAATATACTTTACTCGTGTGGTATTTTTATACCCCTTTTATCCGATTCCATGCGAGTAATAATGAAAGAAGGTGATCGTATGGGACATAAAGACGATGTCTTTATGGATGTGATGTTTTAATACTAAGAAGAACATAAATAAAAGATAGAAAGGATTACACAATGAAAAATAATCAATCAGTTACTACAAATCAAGTTGTAGAGTCGTGGGAATTAATAAATTATTTGGGCAAAACTGTTTACCTTCATGGAAGTATATACAAGGTCAGAAAAATGAAGGGGTTTTCCTTTGTTTTATTAAGGACCAAGCGTGATGTTGTACAATGCATTGCTTTAGATAATATTACGATTCCCACAGAAGAAAGTTGTGTTTGCCTAACGGCAACTGTTGTCAAAGAAGAACGGAGTAGAGTCGGTTATGAATTACAGATACAAATGATAAAAACCCTTAGTACTCCAAAGGAAACGATGCCAATCGTGATCAATCAAAAGTTTGTTAATACATCTTTGGATAATTTGTTGGACTACAGACCACTTACGCTCCGAAATGAAAAGCAAAGAGCTATATTTAAATTACAGGAAGGTATTTGTAGGAGTTTTAGAGTTTTTTTGTCTACTAACCAATTTACAGAAATTCATACTCCGAAAATTGTTCAATCAGGTGCAGAAGGCGGAGCCAATATTTTTGCGCTGGACTATTTTGGCCAAGAGGCTTATTTAGCACAAAGTCCTCAATTCTACAAACAGATGATGGTGGGAGTGTTTGAACGAGTATTTGAAATCGGTCCGGTATTCCGAGCAGAAAAGCATGACACATCTAGGCACTTGAATGAATACACCAGTGTGGATTTTGAAATGGGATATATCAGCAGTTTTGAAGAAATTATGTATATGGAAACAAATATGCTAATATTTACTATGTCATATTTATCCGAATATTATGCGAAGGAATTAGAGATTTTAAACATTAAGTTGCCATATATAAAGGATATTCCTGCAATTAAGTTTCATGATGCTAAAACTAAAATTTCTGAAATGTATAATCGACCGATACAAGATTGGGAAGATTTTGATCCAGAAGAAGAAAAACTTTTGTGTGAGATTATCTATAAAGAAACTGGGAGCGAATTTGTTTTTGTTACTCATTATCCTAGTTCCAAGCGTCCTTTTTATGCAATGGATTGTTCGGAAAACCCAAACGAAACGGCAAGTTTTGACTTGCTATTTCGCGGGGTTGAAATTACTACAGGTGGGCAGAGAATTCACTCATATGACGAACAACTCAAAAAAATGAAGGAGCGCAATATGAATATTGATCTGTTTGAAAACTATTTGATGATTCATAAGCATGGAATGCCGCCGCATGGAGGGTTAGGAATCGGTTTAGAAAGATTTACGGGAAAATTGTTGGGATATGACAATGTTCGGTTTGCAACACTATTTCCAAGAGATATTAATAGATTAACCCCATAAAGTTGGCTAAATATAGAGAAAAAAGGAAGCGATTTTGTTCAAGATTTTCTTGATTCTCTCATTTACAATAAATGATGTAAAGAGTACTTTTTATAATAAATTGGAGGAGAAAAATATGGAAAACATTGAACTTATCAACAAAGCTATTTGTTATGCAAAGAAAAACTTCAATAATGCTGATTTATCCGTAGAAAATGTAGCTGATTATGCGGGCTTTTCTATTGACTATTTTAACCGGATTTTCCTTGCTCATACGGGATTTACTGTTATGGCGTATGTAAATTATATGCGGATAAAAAAAGCTATTGAACTTTTACGAAATACCGATAAGAAGGTCTTGGAGATTGCTTTGGAATTAGGATTTGATTCGCACGAGGGTTTTATAAAAGCATTTAAAAAATTTTATGATGTTACACCAAGTGAGTATCGAAAGCGTAATAAAAACAAGCTTCTTTCTTGGGGTGAATTAACAGATTCTTCTTGCGTGAATAGGTTTCTTCACGAAAATGCCGATTTCAAACAAATCGATTCTAACTTTATTATTGATCATCTATTAGAACAGGATGCCAAGCGTTACGGATATTTGTGCACAACTATCAAATATATGGGGTTAAAAATAGTAGCACCATCGGGTGATTTGAAAAAAGGATTTATAGGAATTGGTGATGACAGAAACGGTGGGATGTGGCTAGAGTTAGTGAGTGAAGATTTCTCACTGTTGGCTGAGTGGATAAAACGATTCGATAATATAAAGAATTTCTATTCTAATGAAAATCCAAAAACAGTGGAAGAGAAGCTTAAGTCATATGGTATCAATTGCAAAACGGAAGCAACTCCGTTATCCTTGTATTTAGGTGAGCATATGAAACATAATTTGCCTCAACATGTTACTATCAGAGAACTTTCGTATGCAGATAAAGACAACATAGTAAAATGGGCAGACGGAAAAACAGATGGATACATTAAGCACTTACTAAACGAAGAACATTATCTGGACTCAGCTATGCTAGAATATGGTGTATTCCAAAATGGCGAGTTGATAGCCATTGTAGGATGCGGAATTGACGAGGTGCACGGTTTTAAATTAAATGATTGTTGCAATATTCGTTTTGCAGATGGAAAAGCCACAGATGAATTGTATTCCAACATTTTTGCTTTTGTTGTTAACGACATTATGGCTAAGGGCGTGCTACCTTTTGATAATTTGCAATATGGAGAGTATGCAAAGACACATGGTGGGTTTACAGCATGTGATGTTGGATTTACAATTGTGAATTGGAGATATAATATTATTAAATAAATTTCATACTTTTGACCTTAGTAGTATAATAATTGAGACGAGAACAATATAGAATGGCACCAAGGAGAGAGGATTATAGATGAGTGAACTACAGTTTAAGAAACTAGAGAGAAACGATAGCGACATAGCCGTTCTTAGGGAATTACACAGCGATCCTTCCGTGAAAAAATGGTTATCAATAGGAGATAACTATTTTGAATATTGTACTTCAACTCAGAATGTGCAATATATCAAGATTTTATTATCAGGTGTTATTATTGGTGGAATTCATATAGAAAGAGACAATGATATATTATATCTATCCATTTTTATTGCATCTGAATACCGACAAAAAGGATATGCGAGAGAATGCATAGGTTATATTATTGACGAATTTACGGAAGGAATAAATTTTATAAAAGTTTCCATTGAAGAAGAAAATATACCTTCGATTAAGTTGTTTGAATCATTGGGCTTTGCATTTGCAGACCAGGAGGAAGAATTAAAGAATTATGTGTTAAATCTGTAGATTTATATAATTCATAAAACCGTTAGAGCGTTTTGCCCTAACGGTTTTGTGTTGCTATATGGTGAATCTTAGATAGTGTATGGTAATGGATAATAATTGATTTACATTGCTTCAGTGAGAAAAATTTTTCCTGCAAAGAGTGATGGTTATTTTAGTTAAGATATTATATTATTTAATTGTGGTCACATAAGAAAATCATTGTAATAATCAGGAGGAACAACTAATGGGAAAAAATATAGGTGAAGTTATTCGTGAACTTAGAAAAAGAGAAAATATAACTCAAGAAAAATTGGCAGAAGCATTAAATGTATCATTTCAAAGTATAAGTCGCTGGGAAAATAATCTTGCGTATCCGGACATTTCACTAATTCCAGCTATGGCAAATTTTTTTAACGTTACAACGGATATTCTGTTTGATATGAATAATGAAGAACATTGCAAAAGTAAAGAAAGATATGAAGAAATGTATAAAGAATATCGTAAAAATGGAGACTTGGATTTGTGCAAGGATGCCATGCTTGATGCAAGAAAACAATTTCCACGAGACCATCATTTTATGATGAACTTGGCAGAAACTATGGATTTATATGAGAAAGGGACAAAAGCACAAAAAGAAGAATATATTTCTGCGAAATTCTCTAATCAAATATATACACTTTGTCAGAATGTTTTGGAAGAAAGCAGAGACGAGATAGAGCGTTGCAGAGCGGTCAAATTGTTGTGTGAGCACCATGTTAAGGCAGGAAATACTTCAGCAGCGTTGCAGTTGACAAAGGGAATTGCAAAAATGGAACACTGCAGAGAATTCTTATTGGAACAAATATTATCAGGAACAGAAAAAAAGCATCAACTCCAAAAGAATATGTTAGAGGCAGTTGATTACGTTGCGACGACAATGGTAAAAATAGCGTTTCAAAAGGAATATGGTTTTACACAGGATTTATCCGTGGATGAAAGAATACAGTATGTTGAAACTGCAAATAAGTTATATTTTTTATTAATGCCAGATGGTAATTATCAATTTTATCACAGGATAGTAGGTTGGAATTACCGAAGATTAGCCGAATTATATTTGCTCAAAAATAATATGGAAAAGGTGTATGAATGTTTACTTTCTGCAGAAAAAGAGGCAGCACAATTTGATGAATTAAATACTTATAAATACACATCAATATTTGTAGATTCTTTGGAATATAACCCTAACGAATATTTTAAATGTTGGTCAGGCAGTGAAAGAGCAATGCTTTTATACAGAGTAAATGAGATGAAGGATTATTTCCAAGAACACAAAGGCATAATGGAATTGATAGAACGGTTAAAAAGGGCAACCGAAAAAGAAAAAGCGGTGGAAATAGAATAATAAAGAAAAAATATTACAAAACCGTTAGAGCGTTTGCCCTAACGGTTTTGTCTCTTAAATTATATAATCCGTAATACAATCATACCAGTGAACATAAGTTTCGCCGTTAATCATCAGGCGTTCATTTTCTGGAAGTTGTTCACTCCATTTTTTCTTATAACGTTTTAATGCCCAATCATCACGGTTAAATCTTCGCCACAAGATTGTTCTGCCATTTTTATCAATATACTGCTCAATGGCAATAGCATTATTGAAATGCCCCAAATCCATTACACATACAGTGTCATAACTTTTGTCGCCGATTTCAACTGTATAACGACCGACTACATCCAATACTTCTTTTTCTACGGTCTTGGTGATCCGAGAGCCTTCGCGTTTGATAAGATTATTAGGCTCTATCAAAATTTTGTTACCGCAATTGTCTTCTCCGAATCCCCAATTATTCATAAAGATGTCACCATCGAGAAAGGTGAAACATTTCTTGACGCCATTTTCCCAGTGGGTTTCTGATAAGTATCTGCAATGAGTGTCTGTGAGTTGTGCAACAAATAGTCTCTCATTCACTTGATTATTCTTTATGTCATGCTGGACACTTTTGATTTCAACTCCTTCAATACCGTGAACTTCAGCCTTGCCTAAAACGCATACCTCAGAAAACTCTTCGCATTGTTTTGAGGCAAAATTATACAGCCCCCACGTTATTTTTTCTCCTATTTTTGGTATGATGCTTAGACCCTGAAGTTCTTCACATTTAACAATAAACGGAGGTTGGGATAGGACACTAATTTTATATTCTGGCAATTTGCTTGGTAGTTTACTCATTGATTCATCATCCTTTCTTATATTAGATTTTGAAGTATAGTTCATTTTGAAATTTTGTTTAGCAGCATGTAAGCGACTTTTAACAGTGCCAAGAGGAATATCCAAGGCCTTTGCAATCTGTTTTTGAGGCAACTCTTCCCAATAGGTGAGGTGCAGTATTTGTTTATCTTTATCAGACAGACTATCTAAGATATCTTCAATAAAAGATGCTTCAGCATATCCAAGACGAGTTAGCAAAAGTTCAGTTTCTACCAAATTATCAATGGGAACTTCAGAAAATTTTGCTTGTTTCCTATAATAGTCATTGCACTTGTGTCGAGCGATACTGACCACCCAGGCTTTGAATGATTGTTTTTCTTTAAGTTTCCCCCAATTTTTATATGCTGTAAAGTAAACATCTTGCAATATATCTTCAGCGTCTGAGAGATTAGATATTCTAAATTTTACAAATCGTTCAAAAGCCAACTTGTTTTGATTTAACAACTGCTCAAATTCGTCCATGGTATCACCTCCTCATATGTATTAAAACCGGTTTCAACTATATAGTCGTAAAAAAGCCACAAAAGGTTCATTTTGTTATAAACAATCTACATATAATTATAAAACCGTTAGAGCGTTTGCCCTAACGGTTTTGTGTTGCTTTACATCGGACCTTGCATAGCATATTGTAAGGCCTGTTCAATTGCTTTCTTGCTTGATGCAGATAACGCATGATTACCTAATTCGCCGAGTAACATAGCAACAAGTCGTTCTTTTTCACTTGGTAGTGATTGTGACTTTAAATCATCGTACATTTTCTCGTATAGAGAAAGAAGTCTTTGATTTGTGTGTTCTCGACTTGTAACAATTTCTCCTAATGCGTGTGCTTTTTCTTGAGTGCCGACATCACCAGGTCCAACAGAATTAGTTTTGCTAAGTTCAGAAATTGCATTATGCAGATATTCTGTTTCAGTAGAAATTTTCTCAATCTGCTCAAGAACATAATCCATTATAAGTTTTTCTGTTGGCTTTGTTTCAATAGCCATATTTTCTGTATTGTTTGACATATTATTATCCTCCATATCATATGGCGGACACGCAAGGCATATAGTGTTTTCATCTATGAAGCGTGCCCTGCCATTCTTAACAAGCCCTTTTGCCCTTTTGGGGTAGGTTGCTTCATAATAGTTTCCTTGCTCATCTACAACAACAATGTTTTTTGCGATGGGTATCATCCCCTTTGCTATAAATGAATTGTGATACTGTTTTTTTGTTATGGGTGTCGTCCCCTAATCACAAGATTATTATAAAAGATGCAACGGAAAGTTGCAACAGAATTCTTGCTTTTCGAGAGACCACCCATATTTGAGCCTTTTTTTGTTTCTTAAAATGTAATTTACATAATAATAAATTGCGGTAGGAAAAGGTATTAGGTATAATGGATTTAAATGAAAGGGGTTATAGGTAATGGGAAATAAAGAATGGGTTATGCCTACGCATATCATAGCTGGAGCAGGCATTGTAATTAACGATAAAGAAGAAGTTCTCATGGTAAAAACACACAATCAGGGTTGGGTGTTTCCAGGTGGACAAGTTGAAGTCGGAGAAAACGTAATCGATGCAGTAAAACGAGAGATTATGGAAGAAACTGGTATAGGTGTGGAAGTGGGTGAAGTGTTTTGCATTGCATCTAACACAGGAAAATATCCGGGATACAATGGAGTCAAGGAAATACCAACGAAAATTATGTTAGACTTTATCTGTAAGGCAAAAGGCGGAGTGCCGCGTCCATCGGAGGAAAATTCAGAATCTATGTATGTTCCAAAAGATAAGGTGTTAGATATGATTAAAGCACCGGCGATTATTGAAAGGTATAAGGCATTCTTAGAGTATGCAGGAAGACCAACGTATATGGAGTATGTAGCAAAACCAGTTTTTGAATTAAAGTTGAAGAGATTGATTTAGGAGTGAAAGTTTGAAACGAGTAATAATCATCGGTGGCAATGGAAGTGGAAAGACAACGTTTGCTTATAAATTAGCAGAGAAAATGCAGTTGCCATTGATACATATAGATTCAATATATTGGCAGGATAATTGGAAGAGTGTGTCAAAAGAAAAGTTTGATGAAATACTGCAAACGGAGTTAAGTAAAGACGAATGGATTATAGATGGAAATAATATTCGTTCTATACCTGAAAGAATTAAAGATTGTGATACAGTGTTTTATTTTGACTTCCCAAGTTTGGCGTGTCTTTGGGGAGTGTTTTCACGATGTATCAAGAATTACGGAGAAAGTCGCTCGGACATGGGTGGATATTGCCCAGAACATGTCGATTTTCGGTTTTACAAACAAGTTTTATTGTTTAACCGAAGGAATAGAAAGAAACTTTATTCGATGATAGAAGAAGCGAAACATGTTGAATGTATTATTTTTAAGAGTCGCAGGGATGTGAATGAATATTCGAAGAATTTATGATGGGGAAATGTGAAATTAAATGAAAATACATATTATTGGATGTAGTGGAACGGGAAAAACTTACTTGGCAAAATTTTTTGCTAAAAAATATAGCATACCACATTTCGATTTAGACGATATTCAGTGGGATAATAGTGCTGAAAGTTATGGTGTAAAGATGCCAGTTGAGAAAAGGGCATCTTTATTACAAGGAATACTGTCTAATACGGATTGGGTTATTGAAGGTGCGTATTATAGTTGGGTTCAACAGAGTTTTGAAGATGCGGACATTATTTATGTTTTGGACATGCCTAAATATTTATACAAAAGCCGTATTATCAAACGTTCTATAAAGAGATTTTTAGGACTGGAAAAGGGCAAGAAAGAGACGCTTAAATCCGTTTGTTCTTTACTGACATGGACGGATACATTTCAGAATAAAAATCTGAAAGAGATTAAAAGCATGTTGGATAAGTATGATGAGAAGGTCATATGGCTTACAAGTAAAAAAGAAGTGAAAAAGATAATTAGATAGGAGAACAACCAAATGATAAATAAGTATGAATATCCCCATATTAAAGCAATACAGATTATTAGGAATAAGAAGGTTGTTTTTGAACAATTACGTGAGGATATAGATGAAAATACGTTGTTTCCAGTAGGTTGTATATTTAAGTCTTTTTTAGCAATTCTTGTCGGAATAGCCATATATGAAGGGAAGATAGAATCAATAGAAGATTGTGTTCTTGACTATTTCCTACATAATGATGTCACTGACCTAAATTGGTACAGACTGAAAATAAAGCATGCATTGTCAAAAACTACGGGGCTTATTTGGCCTGGACCACGTGAACCAATGCCAAAAGGCATAAAAGAAGTAATGCAATTAAAGTTTGAAAATGAACCGGGTATATTGTTTCAATATAAGCCAGATCCGCAGATAATTGTCTATTTACTAGAAGAAGTGTATGACATGGAAATAACAAAATTATTTGAAGAAAAATTATTATCACATTTTACGAACCGAACATATCAATGGAATCGGGACAATATCGAAAATATGCGAGTTTCTGTGGACATATTAAATGACTTCGGACAGTTAATGTTAAACAAGGGAACTGTTGGTGAAAAACGATTGTTTTCAGAAGATTTTTTCGAGCAGAGCGTAACAGGGTATTCTGATGGTGGTTTCCCAGAATGCGCACCTTATGGTCTGGGCTGGTGGATTAATGAGATAGCAGGTGTTGAGTGTTTTTATGCAGCAGGATTTGGAGGACAATATTTAACTGTGCTTCCGGAAAAGGAAATGGTGATTATTATATTGTCTGATATGGATAGACCACATCCAGAGAATAAGAAGATAATAGAAAGCGTATGTTTGGGAGAGGATTGATATGAATAAAGATTGGTTATTTGCAACAAATGAATACATATGTGATTTGAGAACGGTTGGCGTGTTAATTCGAGATGGTAAGATTTTAGTACAAAGAGACCGAGATGGTCATGAATATGCTTTGCCGGGTGGACATGTGAAAATAGGAGAAACATTAGAAGATGGACTTATCCGAGAGTATAAAGAAGAGACGGGAGCAGACATAAAGTGTGAACGCTTTTTGTGGAGTGAGGAATGCTTTTATACATGGAATGAGAAGCAAGTACATAATATAGCATTTTATTATCTAATCGAGCTTTGTGAAGGTTTCGACATACCTGATATGGGAGAGTTTGTGTCACATAAGGACAATTGTAATGTTTTTATTGGTTGGATGCCAATCGAACAGATTCAAGATGTTATTATTTATCCAGAATTTATGAAAGAAGAAATTCACAAATTGGATGAACCACCGAAACATTTTGTGTCAAGGACATAGAAAAGTATTATTGGTTTATTGGAGGTATTTACAAATGATAGAGTCTAGATGTGGAATTTTGTGTAGTGAATGCAGATTTACAGAATGTAAGGGTTGTGTTAATATTCCGGCTCCATTTTGGGGGAATTGCCCTGTGAAGATGTGTTGTGAGGAAAAGAAGATTATGCATTGTGGAGATTGCAGTGTATTTCCTTGCGATTTATTGAAGAGTTTTTCGTATGATGAAAATGAAGGCGATGATGGAAAACGAATAGAACAGTGTGAAAAATGGCGAATTTAGTCAAGAGAATGATATCTTTCTTCTGTATAATATTTGAGAAGGTGATGATATGAATCAGAAAAAGAAAATAGATATTGTACAAGGAATGCAAGACTATATTAAAGAAAAGCCAAGTTTGGAACTAGAAGGAATGTATGAATACATTGGTTATTCGAAACGGCATGCAGATAGAATTTTTTCTGAGTTATTGCATATGACTCCAAAAGAATATGTCCGAAAAGTGATATTAACAGCATCAGCAGAAGAAATCGTAAAGAATAATGGAAGTATCATAAATATTGCTATGGATGCAGGCTACGAGACTCATGAAGGATTTTCTCGGGCGTTTAAAAGAAACTTTAATATAAATCCCGATGAATATAGAAAAAATCCTAAAGCAATACCCATGTTTGTGCAATATCCAGTATGGTCATATTACACTTATCTTAATCATAAGGAGAGATTGCAAATGGATAAAAACACTATGATATGTACGGTTGTTCCGGTTGAAAAACCAAAGCGGAAACTGATTATTTTACGAAGTAAGAAAGCACATGAGTACTGGTCGTTTTGTGAAGAGAGTGGCTGTGATTGGGAAGGCTTGTTGAACAGTATCCCTGAAAAACTAGATACTGCAGCGATAGTAGAATTGCCAGATAAATTCATAAAGGATGGAACTTCAAACATTGCGGCTGGAATAGAGGTGCCATGTGATTATAATAAAGAAATTCCAAAAGGATTTGAAGTGATAGAAATTGAGGCGGGCACGATGCTTGTTTTTAGAAGCGAACCGTTTGAAGATGAAAAAGATTTTGGAATTGCACTTGATTGCATATTTAGGGCATATAAAAATTACAATCCTAGAGAATATGGATATGAGTATGATTTTACGATGTGTCCTAAGTTTAATTATGGTGCAGCTCCGGAAACAGGAGCAAAATTGACATTTCCGGTTAAAAGGATTTGCTCATAAGTCGCTGTCAGGGGGAGATGTTATCCCCCTAACAGATTCTTATTGTGATTTTAAGGCATTGGATATTTTTTCGGTGGTATAGTGCTAAATTGACAATCTAAAATCTTCAATTTTTTTGCGTATAATTTTTGCGGGATCATTTCCGTTCTTTTTATCAAGTAGCATTTGTTCAATGTCATCATCATTCAATACTACAATCATTTTTTTGTTATGTATCCAAGCATCTCTTAATGCATGCGATGCAGGATGCCCAATACCCTCACGTGCAATAATAATACCAAAAAGTCCGGTTCCGTCTTGTTTTAAGTAATTTTCAATTTGTAGAACATCTTGTTTAGTTATTGCTTTTTCAGAGTTTTTGGCATCAACGACTATAAATTCCGCACAATATCTTTCTCTTAAAAAACTCCAGATATTGCTTGTGGCATAGTTTGCAATAGTATAATCCCTTCGATTTCTATGGTATTGGTCTTTGCTTTGTGAAACTGGAATTTCTAATTCAGGAGAGAATAGCATTTCTATAATTTCCCCAACAAGTCTTTGATAATGTCCCCAATGAGCTTTGCCACGTGGACATCCTTTTAGTTCTTCTATTTTTTCAAGATATTTATCTTTTGTTAGTGTAGAAAACGAACCATCATCAGTCGTATAAAAAAACATTTTGCTAAGAATTGTTTTTTTAGAAATAATTTGATTTCTGAATGTGCTTTCTAAATATTGTCTGTCCCACACTTCTATGCCTTCACTTTTAAAGGTGCGCATATATTTCTGGGATAGTTCACCAGGAAATATGAAGGCGATTTTGGCAAAAGGACAACGATTTTTGTAATTATTTAAAAGTTCAATAATATTAGCTATTCTATCAGAAGTATAGGATACATCAACACTTATCTCGGCAATGATTGTGTCGGTTTTATTATTTGTTGTACGTTCAAAGATAAGATCAGCATCCAACATCGAGTCTTCTGTCTTAATGTTAGACCGAATATTTGAATAAGAGGAATGTTGTTGCAAAAGATCTTCAATATACTCTTTAAATTGTAATGTTAATGCTGGTTTGGAACCTAGTAAAGCATTGCACTTTGGGCAGACCAATAATAAATTATGGAGTTCATCTGTTCCTCCATAAGTTTTAGGGATAATATGTTCTATTGCTATATGTTCTGTGTCTAATAATTTGCCGCATGAAGAACAATACATGCCGTCACGCTCAGTAAGCTTTTGGATTATTTCTTCTCTTTGGTTATTCATAATTAATTTCCTCAATATTAGTAATTACTGTAAATTCATCCAATCCACATAATAGTCCGTTCTCTTCGAATCATCACAAGATTCCGGCCAGTTCCATTTCCAGTTGTTATACTGTTTTTCTGTAATCTCGTTGTTTTTTAATTGCATCTTACGTTGATACCATTCTGCCATAAACATATTTACTAATCCGTATTTGATAACAATACCAAAAGGATCACCAATAGTAAGATATTCTTCGTCATTATATGAACCTTTGTATTTCCAATTATTGTGATAATCTATTACACAATCTAACGGAAACAAATCTATGAAATTCTGTTGGTCCAACCAAAAGAGTGTTTCTAAAACATCTTCAGCACATCCGGAATCATAATTTTTAATTGCAGCACAATTGACTTTCAATGCTTTTGCAATCACCTGAAGTGTATCGTCTTTAGGTGTTTTTTTATTACTTTCGTACTGGCGAATTCTAACATCAGCAGTAGAATCGGAAAATCCGCACATTTCTCCGAGCTGTTGTTGTGTTAGTCCTCGTTCTGTTCTTATGTATCGAATACGTTCACCTTGAGTCATAAAAATCCCTCATTTCTTTCTATCGTATTTTCAGCATAGCACACATTTCCAAAAAAGAAAAGAAAAAAATAGAACTCAAAAAAGTTCTGAAAAATACTTGACAGAAACTAAATGGGTTCTATATAATAAAAATACAATACAGAACCAAATTGAGTTCTGGCAGTAAATAGTAATGAATGTTTTTCATTTCATAAAAAATTTAGGAAAGGAGAAAGACCTATGACGAGAAAATTATATGTGGATGTAGACGAAGTTTGTGCCGATTGGGGTGTAAGTCGGGCGCAAGGCTACAAGATGATTCGCCAGATGAATGAGCGAATGTTAAAGATGAATCCGAATCTGATTGTGATAGCGGGAAAAGTGAATCGTAAGTTTTACGAAGAAAATTGTTATGGCACGAAAAATAAGACGTAGGAGGGGTGAAAATGTCTGCTAGTAAAGATACACAAAGAGGAACATGGAAGGTTTATATCAGATATAAGGATTGGCAGGGCGAGAATCAAATTCATACCAAACGTGGATTTGCGACCAAGCGAGAAGCGTTGGAGTATGAGCGAGAGTTCCTGCTGAAGAAAACAAAAGATGTGAATATGGGATTTCCGCAGTTTGTAGAAATCTATATGGAAGATATGAAGCCGAGACTAAAGCTCAATACGTTCCTAACTAAGAAGCATATTATTCAGAGCAAGATTATCCCTTATTTCAAAAACAAGAGCCTTGCGGAGATTACGGCAACGGATATTATCCAATGGCAGAATAAGTTGCTGAGTATGCGAGATGAAAACAACAGGCCTTATTCTCAGACGTATCTGAGGACGGTGCAGAATCAGTTGAGTGCCATTTTCAATCATGCCTGTCGGTTTTACGGGTTGGCAAACAATCCATCCAAGCAGGCGGGCAAGATGGGAAAAGCAAAGAGTAAGGAAATGTTGTTTTGGACGAAAGAGGAATATTTGAAATTTGCAGAAGTGATAAAGGATAAACCGATTTCCTATTATGCGTTTGAAATGCTTTATTGGACCGGAATTCGTGAGGGAGAATTGTTGGCGTTGGAACGAGGGGATGTCAATCTGGAAACACGGAAACTCACGATCAACAAATCCTATCAGCGTTTAGAGGGTGAGGATTATATCACAACGCCAAAGACAGAAAAGAGCAATCGTGTAATTGAACTTCCAGAATTTCTCTGTGAGGAGTTGGAGGACTATTTTGGAATGTTATACACATGTGACGAGAAGACACGGCTATTTACCATTTCCAAAAGTTATCTTCATAGGAAAATGGATAGAGGTGCGAAGTTGGCAGGGGTAAAACGGATTCGCATTCATGATCTCCGTCATTCGCACGTGGCTCATTGCATTGAACTTGGATTTTCGCCGGTAGCCATTGCGGAGCGAATGGGACATGAGGGAATCAATATCACTTACAATTACGCTCATCTTTATCCGTCTACTCAAAAGACGTTGGCGGAGAAGTTGAACGCAGATAGAAACAAAGAGAATTTATAAAATTTACAGGAGGATTTGTTATGGCAAGGATATACCAAAGAAACGGATTGATTTCAGATGTGAAAGTAAAGAGAAGAGGAGATTGTAAACGAACACGGAGCGCGATTTTGAATTTTCGAATGACGCCGGAAGAAAAGGCACTGATAGAAAATCGAATTGCGCTATCGGGATTGTCAAAACAAGATTTCTTTACACAGAGCTGTTTGCATCAGAAGATTGTCACATTTGGAAATGTGAAAACCTATGAGGCGATAAAGAAGAAGTTAGTGGAGATTGACGAGCATCTGATGAATGTTCAGAAAGCGGACGAGTTAGATTTGGAAGTGTTGGAATCACTTCGGACAATTTTAGAAATATTGGATGGATTAGGAAAGGAAGGATGAATGTATGACAAAGACAAAGAAAAGTTTTGAAGAACGCATGTTGGAGATGGAAAGGCGAGAGCAAGAAAGTCTGGAAAAGGCGAAACAGTATGCGGCACAGAAAAAAGAGTTGAAGAAAAGACATGATGCGGAAGAACGCAAGAAACGTACACACAGACTCTGTCAGATTGGCGGAGCTGTGGAATCGGTTTTGGGAAGTGCGATTGAGGAGGAAGATATTCCAAAGCTGATTGCATTTCTCAAAAAGCAGGAGGCCAACGGAAGATATTTCACAAAGGCAATGGCAAAAGACGGAGTTTCAGAATCCTTTCTATGATTTGGATAGAAGGGCGCACTTATAGACAACCAGAGGTCGTCTTTATAAGCGCGGCATTTCATGCAGACCAATTTCGCATTGGATGCGGTCTTGCAGACGGCTTGTGAAATTCAAATCGCACAGAACGGAGGTGGGGCAATGGCGATATTTCATTTCACAATTAAGATAGTCGGCAGAAGTAAAGGAAGGTCTATCATAGCAGCCTCCGCCTATCTTAATGGCGACGTGATGAAAAATGAGGAAACGGGCAGAGTGAGTTATTACACGTCGAAAAAGGAAGTTGTCTACACGCAGTTGATGATGTGCGAAAATGCACCACTGGAGTGGGAGCGAGTACCTGAAGAAAATATAAAACGATTTATGAATTCCGTGCGATATAAAAGAGTAGAGGACAAGGAGGCAGCACTTCAAAAGTTTCGGCTGACTTTTCGCAAGCAAAGATTATGGAATGAAGTGTTGAAAGTAGAAAAAGATTCAGATGCACAACTTGGAAGGTCAATTGAGTTTTCATTACCGAAAGAATGGAGCAGGGCAGAGCAGATACAATACACAACAGAATTTATACAAACCAATTTTGTCGATAAAGGAATGTGTGCAGACTGGAGTATTCATGACAAGGGGGATGGTAATCCGCATGTGCATTTGTTATTGACAATGAGACCATTTCAAGGGGATGGCTCTTGGGGAAATAAGGAAGTGAAGGACTGGGCGTTTGTCAGAGATGCGGATGGCAACATTGTAATTGATATGGAGCATCCAAATTGGTGGCAGGATAAAAAGAATCCGGAACGGTGTGGGATTCGCATTCTGGTTTTAGATGAGAACGGAAATCAAAAGGTAGGTGCCAGAAATCGAAAACAGTGGAAGCGTGTGGTGGTAGATGCAACCGGATGGAATAATCCGAAGAATTGTGAATTGTGGAGAAGTGAGTGGGCGAAACTGTGTAATCGATATTTGCCAAAAGAAAAGTGGATAGACCATCGTTCATTTGCGCGGCAAGGCAGATTAGAGATTCCTACTATTCATGAAGGGGCAAATGCAAGGAAGATTGAAAACAAATTTTACGAAGGGAAAGTTAGCGTACCCTCTTGGAAAGTGGAAAAGAATCAATTGATAAAAAGGCAGAATGCCATTTTCAAAAAGTTGCAGAAGGTGTATTTGGAGGTAACGAAGTTATTGGAAGAATGGAAGGAGCGAGTGGATGACATTAGAAGAAAGTCAAGAAGTGATTCCGTTGTTGGAAGATATGATAGGACACATCGAGGAACAGCAATCGCTCATGGCAGAACTGTATCAGGAATTGGAGGAGAGGGACGAGCAGTTGCTGGCGTTGCAGGAGCAGAATCAGCAATGGCAAGAATTGGCGGAGAAGTTAAACGACGAGAATCGTTCATTGCAAGTACAGAACGAGCGCTTGCTGAAATTAAATGGAGATTAGAGAAAGTGAGGGAGGTAGATGAGCGAATTAATCAGATTAAAGCAAGACGAGCAATTACTGGAGCTGATGGACTTGGTGGAAACGCTGCAGAAAGAGAGCGAGGACAAGGACAAAGTTATAGCGGAGCAGGGTTGTGTTCTGGAGGAGCAGGGCAAGGTTATAGAAGAACAGACAGGCCTTATAGCGGAACAGAAGACGCAACTGCAAGAATGTCTCGCATTAAACGAGAAGTTGAATTGCGAGAACAGGAACGCGAGTGTACCGGTGTTACAAAAGGACTTGAAGCAAACAAAAAATTCGTTAGAGACCGTGCGAGGTAAATTATTTTGGTCAGAGCTTACGATAGAGTCATTGCAAGATAAACTTCGTGCATCAGAGGAAGCAAGAGAGTACGCAGAAACGCATCAAAAGATTGTAAAAGTACCGGTGAAAGAAAATGTGCTATATGAAAAGTGTAGGAAGTGTCACAAGGGATTGTATGATACAGTGTTGGTTGGATTTGTGGCTTACTCTTTGCTGGTGACAAGTTTTGCTGCGGTTAAGTCGAAAATGTTTGTGAAGGATGTAGGTGCTTTCTTTGTGGGAGTGTGGAATGTGATTAGATGGTTTGTGTTGTGGCTGGTAGGTGGCGCAAGGTGGGCTGCACAGATAACAAAAGGAATTCAGAATGAGGCGTTGACAGATGTCTTGTATTGGTTGATAGTGGTGGTTATTGTCGTTGGAGTTATAGGTGGTATTGGTTTTGGGGTGTATGTTGGGGTGCGAAAGGCAAGAGAGATTTATCTGGAATGCTGTTGGGATAGAGTGAGCATTATGTTGGCTACGATTAGTTTGGCGATTGTGGTGTACTTTGGCGAGGAGATAAGGGCAGTTGTTCCGGTGAATTTGGTGGTGATGATGTTGATAACGCATGGCGTGTATATAGGCGTGAGGAAGTATGTGAAAGGTTGGAGAGAAGCGAGGGGGTATAGGTAGAATGCGGAGTTTTGAAATGCTCCGTATTTTAGTGTGTGAAAGTAAAGAAGAATATGGTAATATATAAAATATAGAGCATATTTGCACAAAAAGGAACGGTAAGTATATGAGAACAAATATAGAATTATTGGCTATGCATTTTCGGGAAATTATGAACAGAGCATATGCGGAAGGGAAGTTTATAGGAATATCACCATTCCATCTTTTTCCCAATGAATGCTGTGATTTAACTTGTGATTTGCTAGGACAATATTTGGCAGAAAAAGGAATTGAAACGTATCAAATCAATGCAGCATATAAATATGATCTTCAAAGAAGACATGTGTGGTTGAAGACTAATGACGGAGTGATAATAGATATTACAGGAGACCAATTAAAAGGTAAGATAAGATATCAAGGTGACATTCCAGAAGTGTATATTGGCGAAGAAAATGAACTTTACAAGTTGTTTTGTCGTGAACGAAACAGAGAAGAAAATACAAATTTCACAGATCCGAGTAAATTTACTGAATTTGGTGGAAGACCTAATGCGCGACAGAAGACTTTAATGAAAGTATATGAGAAGATATGGCCATATCTTGATTAAGTATGAATATCTTTTATCTATTGTATGCTTGCTGTTAGCGGTTGGATGCTTTATAATAGTTTTTACTTAGAAAAGGAACAAAGGATGCTTAAATTTATTTTTGAATTGGCTATTGAGCCTCTAGGATTACCGATTCAGTGGTATTGGGAATGGTGTATTTTAACTGCCATAGGCATTGTGTCTTACGGAATTGCATTTTCAAAAGTTGGAGAAATGTATCGTAGTAAAACGATATCTGGACGAGGAACAGGTTCAATTATTCACTGGATAATTAGGTTTTTGTGTTTTGTTATTATTTGGGCTATTACTTATGGAGTGATTTGGGTTGTAAAGTTTGTAATAAGACATAGAAAGATTATTATTTTTTGTTTGCTAGGAATCTTGATAATAGTAATCTTAGGAAGAATTTTGTTTGGAATTCACAAAAGAAAACAATATAAAACCGAAAAAATATTAGAGTAATAAGAGTAAAAGGGATTTTGATATACTCAATTAATGAAAGAAGGAAAGTAGATGAAAGAACATCAAACTATCGAATGGAAAGAGTCATGGCATGAAGAGTATCTAAAATGGATTTGTGGATATGCCAATGCGTATGGTGGGAAATTATATATTGGTAAGGATGATTCCGGCAATGTTAAAGGAATTGAGAACGCTAGTGATTTATTGGAAAAAATTCCTAATAAAATAACAGATACAATGGGTATTATTGTAGACGTGAATCTTTTGTATGAAGGAACATTGGAGTATTTGGAAATTATCGTAGATAAATATCCGTCTTTAATTAGTTTGCGAGGCAAGTACTATTATCGTTCGGGAAGTACCATGCGTGAAATTACTGGAAAGGAATTAGAACGCACATTATTAAAGACGCAGGGAAGAACTTGGGATGGCGTACCAATTCCTAGAGTTAAGGCAGAGGATTTGAAAAAAGATGCTATTGATTTGTTTAAGAAAAAGGCAGTGGAAAGAGGACGTCTGACAGAAGAAGATGTAAATGTTTCAGAACAGATTTTAATGGATGATTTACATTTATATGATGATGAAGGATATTTGCTACGTGCTGCAATCTTAGCATTTCACAAGGATCCAGAGAAGTGGGTAACAGGTGCATATATTAAAATCGGATTTTTCGGAGAATCGGATTCTGATTTGGTATATCAGGATGAAGTGCATGGACCATTGCTAGAGCAGGTGGATAAGACAGTTGACTTGGTATACACAAAATATATGAAAGCATTAATTGATTATAAGGGAATTCAGCGAGTGGAACAGTTTATGTTCCATAAAGATGCATTCCGTGAAATTTTGTTAAACGCAGTTGTCCATAAAGATTATAGTAGTTGTAATCCAATTCAAATTAGTGTTTATGAGGATAAACTTTATATTTGGAATGATGGAACTATGCCACCAAATTTGGATTCTACAGAAAAGCTTTTTGAGAAACATGCTTCGAATCCTTATAACCCAAAACTTGCAAATGTATTTTTTAAAAGCGGTATGATTGAAGCTTGGGGAAGAGGATTTGACAAAATTCGTGAAGGGTGTAAAAAATACGAAGGACCATTGCCTGAATATGATATTTTAGAAAACGGTGTTATGGTATTGTGTAAAGCATGCAAACGATACTTGAATTTGTTGCGTGCAAAGCAACAAGTTAATTCGCTCATAGAAAATGAGCGAATTATGAGCGAATTAGTGAGCGAAATAAAACAGGAACCGATTTTGAAAATTGTTAATTACTTAGAAAGCAATAATGAGATAACAACAGCTAAAGGTGCTGAAGTTACCGGAAAGTCAGTGGCACAAGTACGAAGATATATGAAGGTGTTGTGTGATTTAGGAGTTGTTAAAAGTACCAAAACAACTAAAGGAAATGTTTATATCAAACTATAATTAATTCGCTCATTTAGATGAGCGAATTAATGAGCGAATAAAAAACCAAGACAAAACACATTGAAATACTTGGAATAATATGGCAAAATATAATTAGGTCTCAAGGTAAGAAAAAAATGGCAGTAGTGCGTTTGTTTTTCTTACCTTTTTGTATGTGCTTGGGAAAATCAAGTATGTTGTTGGTGATAGATAATTTGTGTTAATAAAAAACTAAGGAGGGTGTTGCTAATGTCTAAGGAAAATCCAGGTGTCATTTTTGACGCATCTAATAGTTGGAATGGATATAATCATCAAGGCAAATTGGCCATTTTATTGTCTGTAAAAGAAATAGTGACATTGTATGATAGTACTAAAACGATGAATGAAAATAAAATTGAGCTGTCAAAACATTTTTTGGAGATAGAACATCTAGAAGATTTTTCAATCGGAAGAATAGTAAGTGGTAATGAAGAGTATTTAAGTGTTCATCAAGTTAAAAATCATGCATCAAATGTAATCGCAAGCTATGATAGTGCATTTTTAGGACTTGTGTATCATGTACAAAAAATTCCAACGCTAAAGAATGCTTATTTACATGCTACTACAGATATAATGTTAGCCGGTAAGACTATAAAAGAGCATCTGAAAGATTTGATTGCCAACCCAAAGGAACTGCAGGACACTTTGAATATGATAAATAACGTGCGTTTTGATTTGAACGTTAGAAATGAAGTGCTGAAGGTGCATAAGGGACGTCCAAGTAATTTTGTTAGCAAGTTAAAAAATGCATTAATGGACAAGAATCCAAGTGAGAATAAACTAACTAATGAGAATATAGAAGAAGCTTGCTTGGCTCTTGAAGAGCAAATTAATGCTAATATATTAGCAATTAATAGTATATCAGATGTGCTTCTTGATAAAATTGATTTATATACATATTCCATTGAAGGTGTTGATACAAAGTATTGTGAAGTGAATAGACTCAAGGATTTAATAATTGATGAAATAGATAAAACAATTTCAATTATGGGACTTCATTCATATTGGAAGTCTCAAGGACATAAAGAAAAGAGGTACTTGTTTCTTTTGGGGAAATTGGATGAACATATTATTGAGAGAAATTTGAATTTCCTATTATACAAAAAGGGAGATTTAGATAGAAAGATATATTTTAATCAAATATTAGAGTGGTTGACATGTGATGATATTGATGCGAATGAAGAAGAGTTTTATCAATATTATATAAAAGAAAGGTTTGCTGATGTTGCGAATCGCTTTTGCGCACATTGTAACAAGAAAAACTGTGAAATTTGTTTGGTAATATCGGCGTTAAATAAAATAGCAAATATGACTGTGGATGAAATGAAACAGTTTTTATTGTTAACTAATCCGAACATAAATAAAGGGATGAATATGTATACATACTCTGATTATACGGATGCTAGAGGAATAGCAGATCCGTTTTTAGTGGGTATACGAGATATATCTAGGGCATTCGAAGAGGATAAAACAGCAATTTCATATATAGATGAAGACACGCTACAATACGTTTTGACAACCATTATTTTAGATGAAAATCTTGATGATGTTCGAACTATATGTTCCGATGTAGTAGATAACAGGAATTTGTTTGAATTGCTTATGGATTGCGATTGTTTTATTAGCAAAAATGTTGATGTTGAATCTATTGCAAATAAAGCAATGATTGTAGGAAAGAAATTTGTGGAGAAACAAGAAGAAAAAGAGAATGAGCATATTGCCAAATTAAAGAAGGTAAGAATGGTAAGTCTTGAAAATTTTTGCAGACATTTGGAGGGAGAATAGATGAATATTATTTATGATGTTTTAGAAGAATTATTATATTTGGCTGATGAGGAGATTCTGGTTACATATCAATGTGCTGATGAAATTAAAAATGTTTATGTGCGCCCCTTCATTTCGAAAGAGAATGCCAGTCAGGTTTTTTTAGTCTTAGATTTAAAGAATGAAAATTTGAGGGATGTTGTAGATGGAACTCTTGTAAAGGAGTTGGCAATACAATTTAGAAAGAAAAAATATCATAGAGCAGAAATGGACAGAAACACTACGTTGTTAATAATGAGTGAATATCGAAATGATGGAGAAATTAATAAGGTAGAGAAAGTAAAAATTGAAGATGATCCGTATTATTTTAAAAAGTATGTATTTTCTTTTAACGAAATTGAAAGAAAAAATGCCGAAATGTGAGGTGACCCCAAAAAGTTAGACTTTTAAGCGTAGCAGTTTTAATGGCTGCTACGCTATTTTTATGCAGCCAAGGCGGACAGTCTGTATTCAACAGGACTCATCCAACCAAGTTTCTCTTTAATCCGTTTTTCATTGTAA
>JAFSCH010000113.1 GCA_017436865.1 Lachnospiraceae bacterium | reverse complement strand
GAATTATATTGTTCCCTCATATTATCAGCATTTGCTTTCATGGAATTATATTGTTCCCTCATATTATCAGCATTTGCTTTCATGGAATTATATTGTTCCCTCATATTATCAGCATTTGCTTTCATGGAATTATATTGTTCCTTCATATTATCGACTTGTTCTTTCATGGAATCATATTGTTCCTTTAAGTCATCGTATTGTTCTTTCATATCATCAATCATGAGGCGGACAGTATTTCTGTCAGCGATGGCAAGAGCTTCTGAATACATATGAATCAACTCCTTTGGATTTGTACGGAATTCAGAGATATCTTTATACAACTCTATGAATTCGGGATAAGAATTAATGAGTGTGATGATGTCGTCAGGCTTACTTGAGCTAAGAAAAGTAAGCCATGCATCTAATTTGTTAGTTATATTTTGTACTGTTTCATGAAAGGTGTCAAGAGAAATGTACTTAATATGGGAAAGAGTAGTAACCTTGGCGCCGCTATCATAAGTGGTTTGTTCGTTGTGAATATAGCGAGGAGAGACATCAAGAAAGGCAGCTGAGCTTTTTTCCATTAGTATAATGATGTAGAAAGGCTTCATATCCTTGTAACTGAAAGTATCTTTTTTCTCAGCTTTTAACTTGTTATATTGGCGCATGATAAAGTCAGCAACATAGCAGTCACTTCGTTCACCAGGGAAAAGGTAACCATATTTTTGCATTTCGACATTGATATAAGAACCATTGGACAATTGAAGCAGGATATCTACGATAATTAGGCTGCCTTCTTCAATCATTCTATTTCCTTCACGAGGAAGTATTTCCTTGATATGTACTTCTTCTTCAAAAATAGCAGAGAGGAGACTTTCGATTCGTTTTGGATGTTGATAAGGTGAGAGAATGGATTGGAAGAAGGAATCATAAGTGATTTTAAGACCATGTTTTCCGGTTATAAAGCCTAAGATATTATGTTGGACTGGTTCGGGAAAGGTTAGAAATTTCTGATATGTTATAGAATCTGTTTTAATAAGTGAAATTGCCTGTTCGACGGTTGTTTCTTTTCCGAGTGCGTCTTGCAGGGTAAAGTTTATGGATTGTGTTGATTTGCTTTTGATTTGATTCATAGAATTACTCCTTTGTAATAAATATTAATTGAAAATGTTTGGCGAACTGCCAGAATGTAAGATAGTACATGTAATGTACCATAATGTCAGAACTGACAAAAGCAGTATACCACATAAAGATGGCACTAGGTGGTAGTTTAAAAATAGTTTAAAATTTATGTGCAAAATGAACAATAATGGTACCTTGACAATTTCATACTTTATATCAGAATTTTCTTGTGCAAGAGAACTTTTTTTGTTATAGTGTTCTTGGAAACATCATATCAGAGAATTCTATGATAATCTATTATCTCAATTTTCACTACAAGATGAATCTACTTGTTACTGGAACAGTAACATCTATTCTGAATCGGAGAATTTCTACAGAAATATCCCAAAAAATAATTTAATAATACAAATACATGGGATATGGTGGAATATTCGTTTTTTACTGTATTCCGTGTACAAAAGAAAGGCGTACAAATGGAAGAAAGTAAAGAAATAGAACACAATTCTAAAAAACGAGACAGTTCAGGAAAGATGATTTTTGAAGATCCTATTTTATGTGCACAATTTGTCCGAGGGTATACCGATATGCCGATTTTTCAGAATGTGCAGCCAGAAGACATAGAAAATGTATCAAATCGGTATATTCATATGTTTATGGAGGAACGACAGTCAGATGTTGTAAATAAGATATATCTTAGAGATATTTCAAGTGAGGAAAGGGAACCTTTTTATTTACTGACCCTTATTGAACATAAGTCAAGTATTGATTATAATGTAGTTATGCAGATACTCAGATATATGGTATATATTTGGGAAGACTATGAGAAACAAATGGAAATGAAGCATAAAGGAATCAGTACAACCAAGGATTTTAAATACCCACCGGTTTTACCTATTGTTTATTACGAAGGAATGGAAAAGTGGGAAGGTGAAATGGAATTAAAAGATAGAATTCTTTTAAGTGATGTATTTGAGGAATTTTTGCCACAAATGAAGTGCAAACGGGTACAATTAAAGGATTATAGTGATGAAGAGCTCATGGAGAAGAAGGATGAATTGTCTGTAGTCTTTATGATAAGTAAGGTTTGGCAGATGGATGATTTTGTAAGATTGGGCGAAAATGTACCAAAAGAGCATCTTGAAAGAACTTTTAAAGAAACACCAGAGTATCTGTTAAAGGTAATTGCAAAGATAACGGCAGCTCTGTTAACGAAGATAAATGTTCCGGAAGAAGAGATCGAAGCATTTACAGAGCAGATTAAGGAGCGCAAAATGGGAATGTTATTTGAGAATTTTCAAGCGTATGATGTGCAGGAAACAAGAAGAATTGAACATGAAAAGGCTGTGAAAGAGGTAACCGAGACACTTACGGCAGAAATAACGGAGCGAGTGACAGAAGAAGTAACAGAGCGAGTGACTACAGAAGTAACTCAAGAAAGTATTTCTAAGCTGGTTGAAGTAATCAAAGAGTTGGGAAATACCAAAGAAGACGCAATACAAAAATTGATGGAAAAGTATGCGTTAGTGAGAGAATCAGCAAAAGAACAAGTTGATTTATACTGGTAAATATATAGCAGGGATATAGCGGCGAAAGATTCAGAATCAGAGTCCTGATATAAAGTATGAAAGAAATCTTTACTTTATATCAGGATTTTTATTTTTAAGGGGGAGAGTTATGGAGATGGTTAATATTTTAATGTTTATCATTCCACCTATCTTTGCGTGGGTGATACATATTTATTTGCGACATGGAGACATGAGCGGAAAGCGTAAGGTATTTTTCTTTTTCTTATATCAGCTTTTAATTAATGCATGTACATATGGTGTTTCATGTTTGCGGGGGATAAGGGGCTTTGAATTTGACAATATGACAATTTCTTATCGTATCAAATATATGGGACTTGGATGTGTGTTAGGTTTTATTATTCCATTTATCGTGTGTCTGTTATCGGAAGAGCAGATAACGATAGGAGGTTTTAAACGATATACCACCAGATTTATTAGGGATAATAGGAAATACATGGGTTATGCGATTCGTGTAGCCAAGGCAGACTTACGTTCAGAGGTTTCGAATTCCTATTTAGACTGGTTATGGTGGTTGATTGAACCATTTTGTATGATGATGATTTACACGGTTATTTTTGGTGTTGTGTTTAATGCTTCAGAGAAGTATTTTCCTGTGTTCATCTTTATTGGTATTACGATGTGGAGTTTTTTCTCAAGGAGTATTTCAGGCAGTGTAAATACGGTGAGAGCTAATAAAGGCGTGATTACAAAGGTATATTTGCCTAAGTACATATTACTTTTTTCAAAGATGCTGGTAAATGGTTTTAAGATGCTGGTTTCGATGGGAATTATTTTACTTATGATGTTGGTATTTCGGGTTCCGTTAACGGTGAATGTGCTGCATGTATTACCAATATTGGTAGTTTTGTTTCTGTTTACTTATGGATTAGGAACGATTCTGATGCATTACGGTGTGTATGTGAATGATTTGGGATATATTACAGGAATTGTATTAAGCATGATGATGTATTTTACAGGTACGTTTTATGCTGTGTCAAAGCGTGTTCCTGCACCCTTTGGAGAGTTATTAGAAAAGTTTAATCCCATAGCGTATCTGATATCTTCCATGAGAGGAGCGCTTCTATATGGACAGGCTCCAGAATGGGGATTAATGGGATTATGGGGATTTGTATCAATAGTATTAATTGCATTAGGGGCATTTACGATTTATAGCAATGAGAATGCATATGTGAAGGTGATTTAATGAACGAAGTGAAGAAAGTGGCAATAGAGGTTAAGGATGTTTGTATTAATTATAGAATTCTAAATAGTGTTTCGGTTCAAAAGTCATTCTTAAGAAAAAAGGTAAGAGAAGAGATTTTTGAAGCGGTAAAGCATGTATCCTTTGAGGTAGAAGAAGGGGGAATTCTTGGAATTATTGGAAAAAATGGCAGTGGAAAATCGACGCTGTTGAAATCCATTGCAGGAGTTTTTTCACCGAATACTGGAACAATTGATTTGAAGGGGCATTCGGTATCGCTTATGGCTTTGGGAGTAGGCTTTAAGGATAATCTGACAGGAAGAGAAAATATTGTCTTGTCAGGTATGCTTCTTGGCTTTTCGGAGAAAGAGATAGAAGCAAGAGCACAGGATATTATTGATTTTGCTGAGATTGGAGAATTTATTGACAGACCGGTTCGTACCTATTCAAGTGGTATGCATTCCAAGCTTGCTTTTGCGATTACGGCAATGCTGGAAACGGATATTATGCTTGTGGATGAAGTCTTAAGCGTAGGAGATGAGCGTTTCAAGAAGAAGAGTCTTGCAAAGATGAAGGAGCTTATCAATGATAAGAATAGGACTGTTGTTATTGTGTCACATAGCATTCCTACTTTAAAGGAGCTTTGTGATAAGGTGCTTTGGATTCATGATGGAGAGATGAAAGAGATAGGAGAACCGGCAGTAGTGTTAAAGCATTATACCGATTTTATGGCGGGATAGGGATTTAGAAGATGAAAAAAGCATTCATAGTAGCATCTTGTATCGAGCTTGCAATGGGAATAGTAGAAATGTGTAATTATGAATTTTCTAAGAAAAGAATTGTCTTATGGGTATTTTTCTTTATATATTTCATTAATATGTTAATGAATAAATATGTAAAAGCAGAAAAGATTTCGTGTGTAATTGTATTTATCTTGGGTATTTTATTATATGCAAATACAGGAATTAATACAGGGATAAAAGCATCGGTTTATGTTATGGCTCTTAAGGGAATTGATAGTAAAAAGTTGTTGAAATGTTTTCTTTGGACATTATTAACGATGGTAATTGTTATTATAATTGGTGCTTTGTTTTTTGGATATGGAGACATATTCTTTTGGATAAGGAAGGAGAATGGGAGGGTTAGTAAGATATGTGTATGTCTTGGATTTTGTAATCCTAATCGGTTACAGATATTGATATATGCTATTTTATCGTACTTTTTATTTTTATACAGAAAAACGATTCGTGGATTAGGCTTAGTAATAATTATGATAGCATATTTTTTTATGGCGTATTTGACAGATTGTAAAACAGGGATGCTATTGGGAGTTTTTTTATTCATGACTGTTTTAATTATTGGAAGAATACAAGCAGATAATTTAGTTGATATATTAATGATTCTTTTTTTGATAGGATTGGGATCAATGATGATAATATCTTTTCTGGCAGTAGAGAACACAGAAAAAGGATTTTTGATGAATTGTATTAATGAGGTTATTTCAGGAAGAATAGACCAGTTAGGAGAATATACTAGTAAAGAGTTTTATAATCTTCCTTATATGGAAAATTGGTCTTTATTCTCAAATAGAAACAATAGAAATGGTTATGATATGGGATATATTTATATCTTTTATTATTATGGAATTGTTATAGCAGCGGTATATTTGATATTTATTGTAAGTGCAGTAGAAAAAGCAAGAAGAAGAAAAGATACGCTGGGTATTGTATTAATTGCAGGTCTTTGCATTTATTTGTTTATGGAAACAGGGTATTATTCAAATTATTTGACAAGAGATTTTTTACTGATAACTTCAGCTGTTGTTTGGTGGGGGAAGTATGAAGATGCTATTTCTGTGGGGGGTTAGTTTTGTTACAGTAGCAAATATTATGTTGGTTTTGCATATTGAAGTGAGTGGAAATCTTAGAGGGGGGATGGAGCAGAATTATTTTAATGCTTTTTCATGGTTCGATGCTGTTCTTTTTATCGTACTTTCATTAAGTCTGTATAAAGCGTCAAAAGTTTTTATAGAGAAAGTAATACCAAGAATACAAGATGTATTTCAAGAATATTGTATGGTAAGAGAACAGAAAGCAAAGAAAGGACATATATTTGGAGGAGTTTTTCTTTTTATCTTTAGTATCTGGTTTTTCTTCTTCTTGGTTATGTATCCGGGAACTGCTATGAATGATACGATATTTATTCTAGGAGCTCCCGAGAAACATTGTTATCAACATCCTGTGCTGTATATCTTATATACCTGTTTTTTTTATAAGGTAGGGATAGCTCTAGGGAATCCAAATATTGGGCTGGCATTATTATCGATGTTTCAAATGGTTTTCATGGATTATGTGATTTCTTATGCTATCGAGTATTTGTATAAGAAGCGATTGGCAGGAAAGGTATGTTGTATACTTGCAGGCTATTTTGCTTTTGCACCGTTATTCTCAACTTATGCGGTATCTGCCATTAAGGATACACCATTTTCGATAGCGTTATTTTATCTTATTATCCTGTTGCTTGAATTGGCAGACAGCAAAGGGGAGCGCATAAAGGATATTGGATTTTGCATGAGGTGTATGTTTGCCATATTCATCCTTGCTAGTTTTCGTAGTAATGGATTACTGATTGGAGTAGGAACTTTCGTTATATTGTTTCTTGTGTATAAAGGTCAGAGAATGACATTACTTGTGAGCTTTTTCGTTCCCATTTGTATATCTTGTCTTTTGAGTGAATTTTCTATGCCAATGGGAGTAGAGAAGCTGTTTCAAGAGAAAATAGGAATTCCGCTTCAGCAGGTTAGTGCAGTTGTCGCTAGTGGGGGAGAACTGTCAGAAGCGCAAAGAGAATATTTGTATGACCTGTTACCTGAGGAGGAATGGAAGACGTATGCACCAAGCTGTGCAGACAATATTAAGTGGAATTCTGCTTTTGATAGAGATTATCTGAATGATACGAAGGAAGAATTTCTAAACTTGTGGCTAGAACTGTTGCCGGAAAATATACCTATTTATGTAGAAGCATATATTTTGAATACATATGGTGTATGGGGAATTGAGACAAGGAATAGTGAGCAGTACTATGTAAAAGATATTTATCCAAATGAACTTGGGTTATATCAGGATAGTCCTCTTCCGGATGGGCTGAGAGATTTTGTTTATCGGTTTTATTGCAATCGATTTACCTATCGCTATTTAAGTGAAGGAACTGCTTTTTGGATTTTGTTTTTGGTAACGCTTGGCTTTCTGGGTAAGAAGAAGTATGGAAAGGCAGCAGCATTTTGCCCGGGATGGTTATGTTTTATGAGTCTTTTGCTGGCAACACCGATTGCTTTTGCCTTTCGATATGTGTTTTTTCTAGCTCTTTTATTTCCTTTTCTGCTGTTCATACCATTTATACCTGATGAGATGGAGTGATTGTATATGATACCTTATATAAGAGGTAAGAAGGTTTTGTTTATCACAACCAAAAATTTAGATTATATCCGCAATACACAGGAGCGTGTGCTGTTAGAGGAGCAGGCGCTTTCTTTTGATGTGATAGGCTCTCGGCATAAGAGTTATTTTTTTCGGTTATTATGTGTGTATGGCAGATTAGCGGCTACTAGGATGTCATTCTATGATACGGTTTTTATCGGTTTTGCACCGCAATTGGTTTTGCCATTTTGGGGATGGAAATTCCGAAAGATGGATGTTGTGATAGACTTTTTCATTTCATTATATGATACCTTGTGCTGTGATAGGAAAGCGGTAGGTGAGAAAAGTTTTTTAGGAAGAATATTACATAAAATAGATGAGGTTACCTTACGACAAGCAAAAGTAGTGATTTGTGATACAAAGGCACATGGTTGTTTTTTTAGCGAGGAATTTAGAGTTGAGCAGGATAAGTTACATACGGTGTATTTACAGGCAGATAAGGCAATTTATTATCCAAGACCAGTGGATAGACCGGACGATTTGAAGGACAAGTTTATGGTATTGTACTTTGGCAGCGTACTTCCCTTGCAAGGCGTAGATGTGGTATTAAAGGCAATGAATATCTTAAAACGGGAAAAGGATATTCATTGTGTGTTTATTGGACCGATAGCAGATTCGGAGTGGAAAAAGTTAGTGTTGGAGGCAGGAAACATTGAGTATATAGAATGGTTGCCGCAGGAGAAATTGGCAGAGTATATTGCAATGTCTGACTTATGTCTAGCTGGACATTTTTGTAATGACATACAGAAGGCGAAGCGGACGATTCCAGGGAAAGCTTATATTTATCAGGCAATGGGAAAGCCAATGATTTTAGGTGATAATATGGCTAATCGGGAGTTGTTTATGGAGGATGACAAGACTTATTTTGTAGAAATGGGGAACGTGAGAGCGCTTGTAGATGTTATTTTGAAATGTAGCAAGAACAAAGGGGAGTAAAGAAATGCTGTTATCGATTATCATACCGGTATATAAGGTAGAAGAATATGTGGAAAAATGTCTGCAAAGTGTAGTAGATAGTGGACAAAATAGTCTGGGAAAGTATGAGGTTATTGTTGTAGATGATGGTTCACCGGATCAATCAGGTTTGATTGCAGATGGTTATGCACAACGATATCCTTTTTTTCGTGTGGTTCACAAAGAGAATGCGGGTGTAGCAGCAGCTAGAAATACAGGTATGGATACAGCTACCGGAAAGTGGCTTTATTTTGTGGATTCTGATGATTGGCTTGTAGATGGTGCAGTGGATAGGATATGCCAAAGAGTGCAGGATAATGAAGATACAGATATTCTTATGTTTGATGCGTATCAGAATGTATTAGAAAAAGAGCAGATATGGGAGCATTTTTCAAGTAAAAAGGTATGGAGTTGCAAAGAGGATATTTGGGAATTGCAGAGGGGGATGTTATATTTCCCACTTGTAAGGGAAGCAATGAAAATACCACTTGCGGCACCTTGGGATAAAGTATATAGGAGAGAGTTCCTGCAGAAGAATGTGATAGGCTTTCGAGAACAGTTAAAGGTTTTGGATGATATGGTTTTTAACTTTGAGGTTTTTGGAAAAGCTTTAAAGGTGGCATATTATAAGGATAGGATTTATCATTATCGCTTTGTGCCGGATTCTATAACGAATCAATATAAAGCCAATCGTGTGGAGCTGGATTGCATGGTATGGGAGCATTTGCAGGAATACATAAATGAGGCATGTCAACAGGGACTATGGAGTAAACAGGAGAAAGAAGCATTTTTACAGGCGTATTATGCTAGGATTGTGAAGTCGTTTAGTATTTGTACGAGATTGCAGTTTTTCCATAAGAAGAATCCTGAAAAGTTCTGGAGCAGAATGGTATTGGTAAAGCAGGTTATGAATAGTCAGCCATATAAGGAAGCATTTCAAAAGGTGAAGCTTTCTAATATGGAATGGAAACTGAAAGTTATGGCCTTTGTTGGAAGAATGAAATGGGGATTAGGAGTACATTTACTGTATTTGGGGCAGAGATGGATTGGAAAATAGCCGATTAGAGGTAGTGAATGAACTATTCAAAATCTTTGCGGAGTGTGTTAGTATAGTAGTAACAAGACTCATGGAAAGGTTTAGGTAAGAAAATGGCAAGAACAGTAGCAATTGGAATTCAAGACTTCGAAACAGTGATTACCAATGATTACTTTTATGTGGACAAAACTGCTTTCATCAAGGAATGGTGGGAAAGTGGTGATAGTGTAACGCTGATTTCCAGACCAAGGCGATTTGGGAAAACATTAAATATGAGTATGCTGGAGCGATTTTTCTCCTTAAAATATGCAGGAAAAGGTGAGCTGTTCGAGAATCTTTCCATTTGGAAGGATGAAAAGTATCGAGCTTTGCAGGGAACAATTCCTGTGATTAGTTTATCATTTGCAACAGTAAAAGAGAAGAATTTTGAGTTGACGAGAAAGAAGATATGTCAATTAATTGCAAACGTATATAGTGAGTATTCTTTTCTGAAGGATAGTGATGTACTTACAGAGCAGGATAAAGAAAAGATTAAGAAGATATCAGGTGATATGGGAGATACAGAGGCGACATTGTCGTTATATCACTTATCGGATATGTTGAGTCGATATTATGGGAAGAAAGTAATCATACTGCTTGATGAATATGATACACCGATGCAGGAAGCATATGTAGATGGCTACTGGGATGAATTGGTAGCTTTTACAAGAAGTCTGTTTAATGCAACTTTTAAAACAAATCCATGGCTTGACAGGGCGATAATGACAGGAATTACAAGAGTAAGTAAAGAGTCAATTTTCTCTGATTTGAATAATTTGAAAGTAGTTACTACAACTTCAGAAGAGTATGCTACAGCATTTGGTTTTACAGAAGATGAAGTATTTGGGGCAATGGATGAGATGGGATATCAAGAGAAGGAAAAGGTAAAGGAATGGTATGATGGCTTTATCTTTGGAAAAACAAAGGATATATATAATCCATGGTCGATTTTAAATTATCTTGATACAGGACATTTTACCACATATTGGGCAAATACCAGCTCTAACAGCTTGGTAGGAAAGTTAGTCAGAGAAGGAAGTAAAGGTGTTAAGGCTGACTTTGAGAAGCTTTTAAAGGGTGAGCATTTATTTGCACCAATTGACGAGCAGATTGTTTATAATCAATTAGATGGAAATGATCAAGCTATATGGAGTCTGTTGCTGGCAAGTGGGTATCTTAAGGTAATTGATTATGAGAAATATGACAATGATGACATTATAGAGCCGAAGTATGAATTGCAATTAACCAATCGTGAAGTTGCACTGATGTTCCGACAAATGGTAAAAGGATGGTTTCGAGCGACATCGGAAGATTACAATGACTTTGTCAAAGCATTGCTTATCGGTGACTTGGATGCCATGAATGAATACATGAACCGAGTGGCACTTAATACGTTCAGTAGCTTCGACACCGGAAATCGACCATCAGGAATCGAACCAGAGCGCTTTTACCATGGATTTGTATTAGGGCTTCTTGTGGAACTGGCAGACAGATATGTACTTACTTCAAATCGTGAAAGTGGATTCGGAAGATATGATGTTATGTTAAAGCCAAAGAACCTAAATGATACCGCATTTATTCTGGAATTCAAGGTATTCAACCCACGAAAGGATGGTACACTCGAGGAGACGGTCAACGCAGCATTGACACAGATAAAAGAGAAACAGTATGAAGCAGAACTTATCGCTGAAGGCATTCCTGCACAGAATATCCGAAAGTATGGATTCGGATTCGAAGGGAAGAAAGTGCTGGTTGGGGAATAAAGGAATCAAAAAGTGAGGAAATGATGGGCTGTTATTCAGTTACAAACTGAATGACAGTTTTTTTTTACGCTGTCATACTATAAACATAAGTATGATACGAGGAGAGAAACGGATGGAAAGTGTTAAACAGAATAGTCATAGGATAGAGGGGAAGGTAACTATACCAGAAGAAAAAAGAGATGAATTTAATAGAAATGTATTTACTATTCTTAAGATGTGTGGAATTCGCAAGGTTGTTAAGACGAAAATAGATAGGCATGAGGTAACGATGGTTTGTATGCCGGAAGCGGACGAGCATGGAATCGTAAGCTTTGATTATTCTATTTTTGAACAGAGGCAACGAGATATAGCAACGTATAATATCCATACGAATGAACTGAGCTTGCCATATTGTGATTATTCCCAATTTGGTTTTGCAATGTGTTTCATTATGACTATGCAGGAAGCATATTCGGAAGGACATTGCTGCTTTATGGAAGGTAGCGAAATTTGTGATGTAAGAATCTATGCAAAAATAATGGAATTTGAGATGGATATATATCTTAGTTTTCCACAAAGGAAAGAGTTATGGAATAAGGAAATTGTTACAGAGAAAAAAGAAAAGTCAAGAAAATCAAATTTATACATTATATTTTCACGAGAAAATGCAGATGAATTTCTTGAGTTTGGAGATGAGAAGGAACTGGAATTGTCAGAGGATATGCGTATAGCAATAGCAGAATGGAAGGACAGATATTGTGAGATTAGTGACGCAGAAGTGGAGACGCTGGATATAGAGTCAGAACTTTGTGAGATTATTGAAAACATAGAAACAGTGTGGAAAAGCAGATATGTAGATAAAGAGTTTGTGGATGAATTTATGAAATATAAGCATGATAATCGATATAAAAAGGCTATATTTCTGTATAAGGAAGTAGTAGAAGATGTATTTCAGTATTTTCCTGAGCTTACGAAGAAGCAGGCAAGTAAGTGGATCATACAGAATTGTATAACGAAAGCGGAGAGAGTGCAGATAAGTGCATATCAATCGTTGATGATGAATGATCAGTATCGTAAAAAGTTATTTGGATTTTAAGGAGATTAACAATATGGGAACATATGGAAGATACAGAGGAACTATGGATATTCAGGGGGAACAAAAACAGCAATTTACAGAAAATGTTTTAAAATTGTTGAATTATGGTGGTATGGTACAGTTTGACCAAGTAAGCATGTATGGCATGGAAATTGCGTTGATGAAACCGGTAGAAGTAAATCAGGAAGGAAAGGCCAGCTTTCATTATAATTATTTTGAGGAAGATGCATGGGAATCCGCCGGATACTATGCTGAAACAGGATATTTTTATTCAAACAAAATAGGTGGAGATGAATTTTGTGATGTTATAACAGCAATATACGTTTTGTGCGAACTGTATGATAATAATGTCGGCTTTGCTGAAATTAATGGGGAAGTAGTAGATTGGAGCGGTTATGTTGGCTGGATTAATCATATTTTAGGAACAAAGTATTCTATGAAAAAACGATTTAATCTTTGGGAAAATTTTGAAACATATTGTTTGAAACGAGTGGAAGAGGGATATGGAGAAGTAAATAGATTGTGTGATGTACTAAACTTTGTTCCACGTGAATTACAGTGGGTAGCAGGTGGTACAGAGTTTACCGACATATGTTATTTGCTTGAAGGAACAGAGTCTCTTCAAAAAGAAGATATTGTTTCGGGGTCTTATCCAGAAGCAGTGTATGAATGTAAACAGGCTCTGTTACGATATTACGAGAAGGATGATGAAACCTACAACAGTTTTGGTGACATTTGTGAATTGATAAAGTTAGATAGAGCAAAGCGAGAAAATATACAAGAAGAGAGACTAAAAGAGATAGCAAAGTTCTCCCTTAAGCTTCCTGCCAGAGTATTACTTTATTTATCTGTAGAAATTTTAAAAAAAAGTTTTTGGGAAGTTTGGAAAGAGTTGAGGGAAGAAGCATATACCGATGAGCAAATGCATGAGTATGCATGTGACGAATTGCAGAAGTTAAGAAGAGAGCTCATTGAAACGCCTATTCCAGCAATGAGTACATCTGAGTTTTTGTATAATGACGGACCATTTACATTTTGGGATACACCTGAAGAATTAAAAGGAAAGCCGAACTATTATATCACAGATGATGATAGAGCATTTTGGTGGGATGGGACGAATGAAGTACAACTATCAGTAAGTATGGAGCAATGGCTTGAGGAGTTGGCAGAATGCCATAAGCAGATTATGCAGGAGATTTCTGATGAACCGGTGGATGCAAATGCTTTTTTAAAATTATTTATAGAAATATTAGCAGAGGCAGATAGTTATTATAAACGGATATTTTGCTTTCAAAATATGTTTTATGAATTTTTACAAAGTGGATGGACAAAAGAGTATGTCGCAGCAATCCGATTATTTCAAAAGTTAATGGAAGACAATAGAGAAGATGGAAAAATAATTGAGAAAGCTAGAAACAAGTGGGATATGGTAAGTCGTAATGTGACACATAACATTGGAAGATTAAGATTAAAACGATACCTTGCAACAATGGCAAATGTAAAGCTGCGTAAAAGATATTTTGGTTTTTAAGAAGGAAGGGAAGATATAGTAAAAGTAGCTAATGATATGCAGACATTGACATAAAAGGCGATAAAATATATAATCACAAAACAAGTGTTCTATAATTATATAGAGTGGGGGTATAACCATATGATTGACATAAAAAAGACAGGTCAGCGAATCAAGAACGTTTGTGATACGCAGGGAGTTACAGTGAAGCAGATTCAAAAGGAATTACATATTGGCTCCTTTCAGTCTATATATAGTTGGTTTCAGGGAAAGACACTTCCATCCTTAGATAATTTCTATGCTCTATGTAAGCTCCTTTGTGTTTCTATGGATAGTATGATTGTGGAACATGAGACAAATGATATTTTGATAATACCAGTATGTATGGTAGATACCAACTTTCAGATGATAGAAAGGGTACAACTATATAGAAAGAAATATATGGGAATATGAGAAAAAATTCCTAAAACGATAAATATGATGCTATAAAAAGATGCCAATTCTCATGTCGTGATGAAATTGTGCAAAAAGGAAGATATTATTGAAATGCATAGGTGGGAATGCTATTATTAATTGCGCAATATGTTTACATAAAATTATTCAAAGGAGAAATTATGAGAGAAAGATGGACAAAATTGGTTGCAATCTTTTGTATTACTGCAATGATTTTCAGCCAAAACGGAAGTATGTTGGTGAGAGCGGAGGAAGTATCAGCGCATGACATAACTGTGAGTGAGACGGAGGAAATTACAGAAGAAAAGACAATCGAGGAAGTAGCAAGTGAAGAAGAGACATTAGAGGGAGAAAACGCTGAAGAAAAGACAACCGAGGAAGTAGCAAGTGAGGAAGAGACATTAGAGGGAGAAAACGCTGAAGAAAAGACAACCGAGGAAGTAGCAAGCGAGGAAGAGACCGTAGAAGTAACAACCGATGAGGAGACCACGGAGGAAGAAACTACAGAAGAGTACGGCGTTGGGCTTATGGCGGAGGATACAATAGATGAAGTACAGCCGGTAACTAATTTAAGATGGAGTGAGGACACTCCTGGTGAGGCAATTTTTTATAATCCAAATGAAGAAAATGTATCGTTTACAGTACATTGCTATCGAGATGGAGAAGAGCTACCGGTATGGGAGCTTTCCCAAACTGGAGCAGGAGCCGTTTCGGTATCGCTTTATTATGAGATTTTTGAATCTGGTAATTATACATTTATTGTAAAAACATATGGTTATGGAGTAGAACAAGATTGGGATTTATCATCAGGATGTATATCAGAAGTAAGCCCTACATTTAGTTATACAAGACCATCCGAACAGATAGGAAATCCGAAGAATATTTCATGGTCAACCGATGGTGTGGTTTCATGGGATAAGGTAGAACATGCTAGAGCATATGAAAGTGAATTGGTCTATGCAGATGACAATATGCCATCAGGATATATGCAGGTAACTGGTAGAGGATGGTATGGAAACTATGAAGATTACTCTGATAAAATGGCCACAGGATATGATTATTATGTTAGAGTAAGAGCTATAAGTGAGAACATTAACTTATATGCAAATGGTGACTTTTCTGATTTGATTGCATTTGACGGCTCTGCTACTGCAGGTAGTGAAAATGGAAAGTTAGACCAGGCATTTGGTGATGGTGTAACAACAGAGAATGCGCAGGCTGTAGCAAATGCCGTGAAGGCTTCCTTTGAAGATGATACAGCCAAGGGTGAGTTGCAGGTTGCAATGCAGACAGATATAAAAACGCAGGAAAAGATTAAGGATCTGGAAGAAGCTTATAAGACATCTATGGGATTAGAAACAGCTGTCAACCCAAGTGATGATATCGGAGTTGATGCTTCTTCGGTATCTTTACTTGGAGCAGCATTGAATGCAACAGAAAATGGTGGTTCTGTTACTTTCAATATGAGTAAGCCGGATGAAGAGACTCAGAAAGACTTAATTACAAACAGTAGATTTTCGAAAGCAATCGTATTGGACTTAGAGTTAGAAGGTGCTGGTATTACAGCAGGTGAACCACTTGCCATTCCGGTAACAGTTACAATGCCGGCACCGGAAGGAATTGATATTAACAGATTAACGGTTTTGCATTATAATGCAGATAATAGCACTTACGAGCACTTGCAAGTTCGTAAAAATTCAGATGGAACAATTTCCTTTACAGTAACTCATTTTAGTAATTTTGTATTTGGAGAGAAACAGGCGGCTTCTGAAAATGCAGGAAGTGGATCTTCTAATGCACATGTTTCATCAGAAAGTGGTTCTTCGTCAACTGTTTCAGTTTCGACATGGAAGCCGACAACACCTGATGAAATAAAGAGATATTCATTCGTTGGTAAAGAAAAAGTGAACTTTGTTGCAGATGTGAATAATGCATATCCTGTTACAGTTGTAAATGCTATGCAAGGTAAACTTTGTTTTGATGCATTTGAGGCAGTATTAGGTGAGTATTCAATTGGAAGAACATATAATATTTTTCCAAACCAAAAGACAGCATATAAAATGGATAGCGTAGCAAAGATTACATTAAGCATTCCAATGGAATTACAGGGTGATACTAGAGAATATAAAATGATTTGTGTAACCAAGAATGGTCAGCCAATCATATTAAATGATATGGATTTGAACCCATCTACAATTACGTTTGAAACAGATTCTTATTATGCATTTGCATTAGTATATAAGAATGTGGCAAACGAGCAGTAATATTAGAATAAAAGTAACTGTTCAGCAGGCATGCGCATTTACTGCGTATGCCGTAAGAAAACGTAGATTTGGAAAGTCAAAATCCCATTGCGAAGCAATTTTAAATGGATTTTGACACGTAACTATGAAGGTACTGAATAGTTACGAATAAAAAATGAGAACTGTTATTCAGTTAGAAACTGAGTAACAGTTCTTTTTGAAAAAATCAAATTCCTTTTCTTAATCTTACTTTTTTGATTGCTTCAAATTTTTGCTGCGTATGACTCCGTTTGGCAGCTTTTTGACTTTTCAGTTTAATATAGTCTAAGATATCATCTTTATCTCTTTTATCCAAAAGACGAAAATAACTGACAAGCTCGGTTTCTTTTACTGTCAGATTAGATTGTTTCTGTGCAGGAACGGGTAATTCTAGAGAAGAGAGTATTTCATTTTCAGATTCATTATGCATAATAAATTTTAGAAGAGAATCCAAAGGAACCTGATAAAGCTCAGCCAGAACACAGATAGATTCTAGTGGAGGTGAAATTCGCCCAGTTTCATAGTGGGAATAGGTTTGGCGGATGATGTTAAGATGTGATGCAACAAATTCCTGTGAGTATCCTTTGGTTTTTCTGAGAACTTTCAAATAATCACCTAATGCGGTATCAGTCATTTATATTTCCTCCTTTGTAAGTGCTATTTTCAGTATATGAAAAAGGGAGGATATAAAGGCTACTGCTGATAGCGTGAAGGCATAGGAGTGCACTTGATTAGAAGGTAGGTTGGCGAAAATGCATTGATTAGCTATTCACAATAGCGTGAAAAAGCTATTGTAGGTAACCTTTTAGAAAGAGTCTGTTACAAAAATAGAGGAAATAGTGACATAACAATGTTACTAGAACGGAGCCAACAGTAATATAACAATATTTTGTTCTTGACAAGGCACAAGCAGCTCTGACAGGTAAAAATAATTCGCAATAAATGTGCTTAATTTTAGCCATTTTCATTGTGATAAGGTAAAATAAAAGAAAAACTTTATCGCAGAGGAAAAAAATGAGCAGAGAACAAGACAGAATTAAAAAGAAACTAG
>JAFSCH010000159.1 GCA_017436865.1 Lachnospiraceae bacterium | reverse complement strand
TTAAAGGTTTGCGAACCATAAATGATAAGATAACCTAAACCTTGCCTTCCTGCAAGGAATTCTCCGATAATAACGCCGACCAATGCTAAACCAATATTTACCTTGGCTACAGATATAAAAGCTGGTGTATTACCAGGAAAAACGACTTTGGTAAATGCTTGTATTCTCGTGCCACCAAGCGTTTCGATTAGTTTTAAACGTTCGGGGTCGGTCTGCTGGAAAGTTTGATATAGATTCAAGATACAGCCAAAGAGACCTACTGACATACCGCACAGGATAATGGTTCTAGGACCTGTTCCGAGCCATACAATGATTAAAGGAGCAAGTGCTGATTTTGGAAGACTGTTCAATACAATTAAAAACGGTTCAAACATCTTACCAAGAACAGGGTAGAACCAAAACAGGGTAGCAACAAGCAAAGAACAGAGAATAATCAGTAGGAAACTTAAACCAGATTCCATGAGTGTAATAGCGATGTGTTGAAGTAGGGACATATTAGTAATGTCATGAAGGAACAAAGCACCAATAGCGATTGGCGAGCTGAAATAGAAGTCATCAATCCAGCCGAAATCAGAAGAAAGCTGCCATAAGGTTAAAAAACTGGCAAAGATAAGGAGTCTGCTCCAAATAATAAACAGCTTTTGCATTTTTATACCTTGCAAATATGCTTTCTGTCCGGCTGAAAAGGAACTGGTATGAATATTAGTCTTTGTTTTTTTCATCTTGCAAATCCCTCCATATACAATCGAAATATTCTTGAAAAAGAGGAGACTTTCTAACTGCTTCTCTTGAAATTCCATGTTTTTCGAATTCAATTGGAACAATTTTTTTTGCTTGGCAGGGAGATTTTGATAAGATAATAACGGTATCTGCCATGGCAACAGCCTCAGAAATATCATGAGTGACAAGAATAGCGGTTTTTTCCTCGGATTTGATGATGTTGTGAACATCTGTAGAAACATTTAGTCTTGTCTGGTAATCCAATGCGCTGAAGGGTTCATCTAGTAGTAAGAGGTCTGGTCTTAATGCTAGGGTTCGAATCAATGCAATACGTTGTCGCATGCCACCAGATAGAGCAGATGGTTTTTGGTTTTTAACCTCGGATAAATGATATTTTTCGAGTAATTCATCCACAAGGAGAAGATTGTCTTTGGTGAGTTTATGCTGTATCTCAAGCCCGAGCAAGATATTGTGATAGACATCCCTCCACTCAAGTAAATGATCGTGCTGTAGCATATAACCGATGCCGGGTGCAGTAAATTTTTCTGAATAAAAGGTTAGGCTACCATTTGTAGGCTGTAATAGACCCGCAATCAGAGATAAGATGGTGGATTTTCCACAGCCACTAGGGCCTACAAAAGCGGTAAAGCTACCTTTTTCGATAGAAAAACTTAAATCGTTTATGACTTCGATTTCACCTAGAGCACTATAGTAAGAGAAATTAACATGTTCCAGTCGTAGAAATGCTTTATGACTCACTTTTTCACATCCTTTTGTGATTTCTTATAAAATAAGATATGATTTTCGTGCGAAAAGGTGCCTGAGAAGTGGTTATATATGCAAAAAGCCTATAATATTTATGCAACTCGTTATAATATTATGAATAATCATTCTTGATTCATGAAGAAAGTTATGTTACATTTAAAACTATACTTTATTTAATATGGAGGACATGATAATGGCACAGCTTTGGGGCGGTCGTTTCACCAAGGAAACTGACAAATTAGTATATAACTTTAATGCTTCCATATCTTTTGATCAGAAATTTTTCGTACAGGATGTGCAGGGCAGCATGGCTCATGTTAAAATGCTGACTAAGCAGGGGATTCTGACAAATGATGAAATGACTCAGATTTTATCCGGGTTAGAGAGCATTCTGAAAGATGTTCAGGAAGGAACTCTTGAGATTACGGATGAATATGAAGATATTCATAGTTTTGTTGAAGCGAATCTGATTGAGAGAATCGGTGATGCAGGTAAGAAGCTGCATACAGGAAGAAGCCGTAATGACCAGGTAGCGCTTGATATGAAGCTCTATACAAGAGAAGAGGTTACACAGATTAATGAGCTGTTAAAGGAGCTTCTTGAAGTATTGATTCATATTATGGAAGAAAATCTGGAAACCTATATGCCGGGCTTTACTCACTTGCAGAAGGCTCAGCCGATTACTTTAGCACATCACATGGGTGCATATTTTGAGATGTTTAAACGTGACAGACAGCGTTTGGATGATATATATGAGAGAATGAATTATTGTCCGTTAGGCTCTGGTGCTTTGGCAGGAACGACTTATCCGTTGGATAGAGCATATACCGCAGAATTACTTGATTTTAATGGACCAACTCTGAATAGTATGGATTCTGTTGCAGACAGAGATTATGTGATTGAACTTTTATCGGCTATGTCAACGATTATGATGCATTTAAGCCGTTTCTGTGAAGAAATCATTATTTGGAACTCAAATGAATATCGCTTTGTTGAGATTGATGATGCATATTCTACCGGAAGTAGTATCATGCCACAGAAGAAGAATCCTGATATTGCAGAGCTTGTACGTGGTAAGACAGGCCGTGTTTATGGCGCATTGATTTCGATTTTAACTACTATGAAAGGGATTCCGCTTGCATATAACAAGGATATGCAGGAAGATAAAGAGTTAACCTTTGATGCGATTGATACCGTAAAGGGATGTATTGCATTGTTTACAGGTATGTTAAGAACCTTGAAGTTTAATGATGATGTAATGAAGACAAGTGCTATGAGAGGCTTTACAAATGCTACAGATGCAGCAGATTATTTGGTAAATCATGGTGTTCCTTTTAGAGATGCACATGGCATTATTGGAAGACTTGTGTTATATTGTATTGAGAAAAACAAGGCAATTGATGAGCTTTCATTAGAAGAATTACAGGAAATCAGTCCTGTATTTGAGCAGGATATTTTTGAGGCGGTTAGTCTTGAAACTTGTGTTAACAAACGAATGACAATCGGTGCTCCGGGACCGGATGCAATGAAGGAAGTTATTCGTATCAATAAGGAATACTTATCCTTAAGCTAACAGTGTAACATTTTAAGCTTGATTGTGAATCGAGCTATAATGTAAATAGAATGTAATTATGAAGGTACTGAATAATTACAATAGATTATGAAATGAGGAGAAACATAATGAGTGAAAAATTAAAAGTTGGTATCCTTGGTGGTACCGGTATGGTTGGACAGAGATTTATCTCTTTATTAGAAAATCATCCATGGTTTGAAGTAACAACGATCGCAGCTAGTCCACGTTCTGCAGGAAAGACATATGCTGAAGCTGTAGGTGACAGATGGAAAATGACAACACCTATGCCAGAGGCAGTAAAGAACATCGTTGTTATGAATGTAAATGAAGTAGAAAAGGTTGCAGCTGAAGTTGACTTCGTATTCTCTGCTGTAGATATGACAAAAGAAGAGATTATGAAGATTGAAGAAGATTATGCTAAGACAGAAACGCCTGTTGTAAGTAACAACTCTGCTCACAGATGGACACCAGACGTTCCTATGGTAGTACCTGAAATCAATCCAGATCATATGAAGGTAATCGACTTCCAGAAGAAGCGTCTTGGTACAACAAGAGGTTTCGTAGCAGTAAAGCCTAACTGTTCTATCCAGAGCTATGCTCCTGTATTAACAGCTTGGAAAGAGTTCGAGCCATATGAAGTGGTTGCTACTACATATCAGGCAATCTCTGGTGCTGGTAAGACATTTAAGGATTGGCCAGAAATGGTAGAGAATATCATTCCTTATATCGGTGGCGAGGAAGAGAAGAGTGAGAAAGAGCCATTAAGAATCTGGGGTCAGATTGAAGATGGCGTTATTAAGCCAGCTACTTCTCCTGTTATTACATGTCAGTGTATCCGTGTACCTGTATTAAATGGTCATACAGCTGCTGTATTTGTAAAGTTCAAGAAGAAGCCAACTAAGGAACAGTTAATCGAGAAGTTAGTAAACTTCAAGGGTGCTCCACAGGAGTTAGAGCTTCCTAGCGCTCCAAAGCAGTTTATCCAGTATTTAGAAGAGGACAACAGACCACAGGTTAACTTAGATGTTAACTATGAAAATGGAATGGGTGTATCTGTTGGACGTATCAGAGAAGATCATGTATATGATTGGAAGTTCGTAGGTCTTTCTCATAACACAGTAAGAGGTGCTGCAGGTGGTGCGGTTCTCTGTGCAGAGTTATTAAAGGCTCAGGGATATATTACAAAGAAGTAATGTGAATTGCTGAATAATTATGAAAAATTTTTAATGTGGAAAGAGCAGTATTTATATGCTGCTCTTTCATTATATAAAAAAATAAATTTAAATATTATGCAGAGGTTATTTTTTGAATAAAAGTTATGTTATGATGAGAGTGAAAATTGAAGTTGCTGTTATGATGTTACGCTGGGAGGAAAATGATTTTGATAGAGAAGGCACAGAAAGAAGATTTAAAAGAAATACTTAAATTGCAACATTAGGCTTATCAAAGCGAAGCTAAACTCTTTGGAGATATGGATATTCCGCCTTTAAAGCAAACGATAGAGGAAGTGGACGAAGAATTTGAAAAGGGTACGTTTTTAAAAGTAGTGGATGACAGCGGAGCTATTATTGGTTCTGT
>JAFSCH010000112.1 GCA_017436865.1 Lachnospiraceae bacterium | reverse complement strand
GTCATAGGCATTCGGATTGATTTCCTTTATGATATTTCCTTCGCCATCTCTGAGCATGGCAAATACGGCACCTTCTGCATCCGTCCTCGAAAGACGGTTATGCAGGGCATCATAGGTATAAGTCTCACGTTTCTCATCATTGGATGCCGGCTGGAAGTGCTTGGGCTGTACCACGCCTGTCATATCCAGTACACGGTCATAGAGATACTTGGTCGTATTGCCAAGCGGGTCTGTCTCCATGCAGAGGAAATCGAAGTTATTGTAGGCATAGCTGGAAATGCCATCAGAATCCTTCGTGGTCACACGTCTTCCGGCACGGTCAAGACCATGCTCATAGTGGGTTCCTCCGGCAGTGATAAAGGTCGTATATTTCCAGAACTTATGCTTGTAGTGGAAAGACTCCCTGTTTCCATTCGAATCGATAAAGGCAGTCACACGTCCATGCTTGTCATACTCATAGAATATCTCACGCTGTGTAAACGCATCCATCTGCTCTGTTTCCTTAATCAGGTTTCCGTTCCTGTCATACTCATACCAGCTCTCACGTCCGGCGTTATCTGCCATATGGATGCAGTTTCCCTGCGGGTCATATTGATAGGTTATCACAAGACCATCTGGCTTCTTCTCTTCCAGAAGATGACCGTATTCATCATAGATACGATGTGTTTCATTTCCATTGCGGTCTTTTTCCCAGATTCGGTTCTCCCAGCAGTCATATGCAGTCTCCTCACAGGTACCGTCCTGATACTCTGTTCGGATAAGCTGTCTGTCCTTATTGTAAATGTATCTGATTTCCTTACCATTGACTGGAACCAGATAGGTATTCGTTCTGTCATCATCCGCATAGAGCAGGATGTATTCCTGTCCATTTGACAAGGTCTGCAAGGTCACACGTCCGCTTGCATCATACTCATTATGTACATACGTCTCACCATTGGCATTTGTGATGTCCGTGATGTGTCCTTCCGCATCATACGCATAGGCTTCCATACCACCGGTCACCATCTCAACCGCTGTCAGGAAGTCACCTTCGTAATGGTAGACCACTTTACGACCAAGACAGTCCTCCATGGAGATAATCTTATTATCTTCCCATAAGAAATCCAGAAACTGACCGCTGGCAAAGGAAATCCTTTGCAGGGTATCTCCAATATAATGATATATGGTCTTATTGCCATTCTCATCTGTAATTACAAGGAGCCTGCCATCTGCATCATAAAATCTGGTCATACCTGTCCTTGCTTCGGTCAGAAGGTAACCATTCTCCTGCATATGCAGAGTCATTCGCTTCGTACCACCACGACGGTTTCGGAAACCTTGGGCAGTTTTTAAGAAGGTTTCTGTATGGTTATCGGGCAGAACTACTTCGACTCTGTCATCATAGATGTAAGCCCTACTGAACAGGCTTAAGGTCCAGCCTCGTCCAATCGGTGAATCCTTCTTGGAAAGCAATGACTCATAGGTACGTTCCACTGCAAAGATTCCTACCACATCATTAATGATGAAATCACACTGTTCCACAAGGTAACTGCCTGTGACCATATCAATCGGCTCACCATTCTTACATCTGTTATCGGAATTCTCATTCAGCTTCGGCTTATTTGTTTCAGCAGGATTATTGGTATCCTTTTCCGTATCTTTTATTTTATGGGTATCATTACTATCGGCATCTACTCCATCGCCTTTTTTCTTTCTGCTTGATGCCATTTGTCCTGTGGAATGTGCTCCCTGCAGAATACTAAACACATCCTGTCTGCAATCCGGGTCATTCCAATCAAAGGAGCCGTCTGCAACCGCTTTTCCAACATCATATACTGCCATTCCAGTGGTAAGGAGCATGTTTACGCTTTCTGCTCCTGTTTTTAATGCCTTTACCGCCTTAGCAACGGCACTTACTGCTTTTACAACTTTAGATGCTTTTGTTGCTGCTGTCACTGCTGCTTTTCCGGCTGCTACCGCAGTATTAGCTCCCGGTATCAGTGACAACGCTGCTGTTCCTGCCGAAATCGCAGCTCCAACATAATCCCCTCTTGCCAGTGAGATTCCTGCATTAGCAAGATTCGCTACGGTCGATACACCCGGAATCGGCAATGCACCGACAATATCAAGCGCAAGCTGCGCTACATCAAGCGCCATGTCACGCCATGTATAATTGGCATCCTCCAGATGCTCATAGGTAACGGAACGGTCTGTGCCAAGCTGCATATAGGTTCCTGTCTTGATCTGTATGATACCGTTTGAGATGCTGATGGTCGTGGTTCCTACCTCTAAGACCAGATTGTTGAGTGCAAAGATATCAATGACACCATCTGTATATTCCGGTGCTGCCTCTTCCATAGCTTCTGTCTCCGTCTCATCTGAACCGCCAATTCTTCCTGCAAGCTCCTGCAGAGTTCCCACGATTTGCAATGGTGCCATTAAGTTATCCTTAATATTCTGCTTTAGCCTGTCCCATTCCTTGCCTTGCAGATATGCCATGGCATCGAAATCAGCCTTACCGCCGTCAGCCTCGTACTTATCGTTTCCCTCGCCATACATGCGCTCAAATTTTTGACGCAGCTCGTCCATTCCCGGGAAGTCTTCCTTTACTGCCTGAAAGGAAATCTGTCCGCCATCTGTGGTTTCCACCAAAATATCATTGGTGCTCTGAATCTCGATTCCTGTTTCATCGTTGAAAATAATCTTTGCCTGTTTATCATCATAGCCATCTAATTCACTTCTGTTACCAATGAGGTTTACGGACTTATCACCGAACTTAATCATACGGTTATTGGCTGTGAACATCTTTTCCTGATAGTTTGCAAAGTCAGGGCTTTCCTTCACATGCTTACTTCCAAGGCACACGATTTTATCACTGGCACCTGTTTCATAATAGACAAATACGGTGTCACCCTCATCCGGCATGGAATAGAGATAATTGCTGACTGCATGGGCATAAGGTATCCACCGTGGTTCATCATTTGGTGAATGGAAATCCACCTTCACATTGGTTCCATCCACTTCCAGAACTGTACCTGTCAGAATACTGGAACGGTTCATGCTTCCCATGGACTGATTGACAGACGGCTTTAAGCCTTCCTCATGGACAATGGTTATCTCATTTTGCAGAACACCTTGTACACAGGTGATACGGCTTCTTGTAACTATCTGCGTTCTTCCTTGATACTCTATGGCGTATCCGACACCTATCGTAAGATCACTGATGGTCAGTGTCGTTTCTTCATATTCGAATACAGAAGCAGCCGGACTGTTATTGCCCGGGCACTTATTGCCCTGCATGCTTCTTACCTTATCAATATCTCTGCTCACTGCTTTGTGCAGAATCGTTCCTACTTCTTTCTTTTGAAAAGGCACTTCTCCGATATGTATCTGACAGCCTGTTGCTTTGCTGTTTACGAAGAACTGCTTCTGATACTGATTCGCAATCCTGCGTCCAAAGCTCCAGTCTGTTTCCTTTTCCTGTGACAGCATTTCATCGATTGTCACATCACGATCCAGCTGAATGAGCGCACTTTTCCCGATACCAACAGCCAAAATGCTGTTTAATGTCTTTCCCACTCCCTGAAAGGTGTTGGTCTTTTCCTGCTTGTCGGTCTGAATGGATGTGGTTCTGGCAACTACTTCTATCTCTGCATATTCGTTTTCTTTTATCAGATTGATGTTTACGCATTCGCCGGCAAATACCGTTTCGCCATCTGTCGTTACCAGTCGAAGCTTACTACCCTGATGGCGTAATACATCTGCTGACTGTAGCTTTTTGCCTGAAAGAAAACGAATTACCATCGTTCCATGCTCATTGGACTCTTCTTCTATCTGAACATTTTTGATATAGAGTGCTTCCATATCTGACTGTAATATCAACTGTCCAAGATCCATTTGTTCCTTATTTGATGCCATAAACACACCTCCATACTACCGCTCTAGTCACTGACCTTATAAAATATAGTAAGTGCTCCTACTGCGAGTACTATAAATACAACTGCTGCTATTCCTAACTTCATGAGCATAAAGGTAAATTCATGCTCTTCCTGCCATTCATCATCAATCATATATAATGTGTATGTATTATCTGCCTGATAGCTGTCACATATGTCTTTTAAGTATTTTCTTGCTGTGTCTGTGTTTGCCTTTCTCAATCCGATTGGCAGTGTAATGTTTTCTCCGTTCTCTATCTTCTCTCTACAGGTATCGCCAAACTGCGCCAAGATATAGCTCTCATCGGGCAGCTTAATCAGAAAATATTCCTGATAATATTCCACTGCCTGTACTGCGTTATCTGTTGCATCCGGTGCTCTTCGTCCGCTGCTTACCATTCTTCCCTTTGCGTTACGCACCTTCGTAATCTCATATGGGTCAACCCAAGGCTTTATACCATAGACTCCTGTGGAAATGACCTCACTTGTCTGTGCGGTAACATAGCTTGTCCCCACCAGTTCTTCTAGTTCCTCACTGCTTGTCAGTCTTGGAATATCACTTCCTGCTGCCTTTCCTGTGTAGCACGTCTGTGACGTGATATCAATCTCTCCCAACATGACAGGTGTGTCATCCGGCTTAATAAATTGTTCCGGGTTTATCCCCTTATATACAAAAAATGCAACAATGAGGCTGACTATTACTATAAAACCCTCTACTATCTTTTTTACCATCTATCTCACCTCTACCTTCTCAAACCCAACGCCATAGAATCTTCTTCGCAAAATACTCTCTGCTACGGGCATGGATACGATTACCTTATATTCCAGAAATCCGGGTAATCGGAATATCTGCCTGTTGCCTATCTTCCTTGAATCTAATACCAGCTTCTGCAGCATTCCATTATCCCCCTTAACGGTGCTGTTATGAATGCAATCAAGTACCGGGAACTGAGGCACCCAGTAGATAGGATATTGCTTACTCTCCTTCGCAGTCGGAAAGATCTGCACACCCTTGAACAGGGTCTTTCTCTCATATAGCTCGAGGAGTTTTTTCAGTTCATCTGATATCAGATAGGTCGGCTGGAGCAGTATGTCACAGATTTCCTCATATTCACGCCCACTAAAATAAGCCACCTTTAGCTTTTCTAACGCTTCAAAGTCTTTCTCTGTCATGGCATAGGTATACAACTGTGAATCCAATCCCATAAGCTGTATGGGATTTTCTACCTTTTTGCTTTGTGTCATTTCAAAGTATTCCATCCCTTTTACACCTCCTCTTCTGAGGTAAGCCCTTCACAATCCGTTATAATACACTGCGACAGGCTGCATTCCCTGAAATTACTGTCCGTGAAGGAGCAGCGGAAGAATTCTGCCGGTTCAAAATATTCCGGCTCGGTGCTCTGTTCCATTCCCTGATAGAAGCTGTCATTTTCAAAATCCACCTGTCGGAAGGTACAGTTCTGAAACAGACATCCTGACATCTTGGTATCGGTAAGCTTCACATGCTCAAAGATACAATTCTCAAACAGGCAGTCATTCATCACACAGTTCTCAATCGTGCTTTCCATAAAGGTACAGTCCTGAAATCTTGCCTGTGTCAGGTTCAGTCCTTCAAACCGCTTATTCTTGTAATAGATTGCCGGGAAGTTTCGGAATCTAAGGTCAGTCTTCTTATCACAGTTGAAGATATCCACCTCTGGAAAAATGGCATAGATAGTCTTCTGCCAGTCCATGTATTCTCCTATCTGAATGACAAAGCTGTCAGATTTTTGAATCTGTGCAAGGCATTTAAAATCAATCATATCCTGTATCAGATACTTAAAACGTAATGCAAAATAGTATACAAGACTTCTCACTGCCCGAAGCTTTAAGGTTTCTATCTCCGCCGCACGTACATATCTTCTCATGCTTTCCCTTGCAGCCCGCTCGGTAAGCATTTGCTCTAATTTGTCCATTCCTGCAACAAGCCAGTCTGCCGGCAAATATGCTGTCAGCATACTTTCCTGCATTACTCTCCCGCCTTCGCAATAGCTGTCAATTCTGAACACAGGCTTTTCGTCATATAGAGAGGTATATAGGAATGATATATTTATCTCGGAAACAGAAGTGTCCTGTGTCATTTTCTGTATTGACACCAGCTGTTCCATGTACTGTTTTATTCCCTTTTTCCATTCCTCCAGAATCTGTTCTTCTCTTTCTACAAACCGCTCTATCGTTTCCTCTGCTATTTTCAAAAAGACCTCAGGATAGATTTTCTCCTGAAACATCTGAATGTATGTTTCTGCCATAAGTATCCCCTCTTAGTTAATCAGAACCTCACTTGCCGCCAGTGTTGCCGTATTCTTGGTAAGGTCAATATATGCCTCTGCGGTTCCAATCATAATCTCATTTTCCGCAACGATATGTACCTCATCTGCTGAGGTTACGCTAATCTTAGAATCCGATGTAATCGAGATATCCTTATCTGAATGTATCTCAATTCCTTTTTCATCGGTAAGATTGATGTATATTTTGCCTGATTTTCCGATAATGTACATGCCTTCGTCTGTCAGAAGGATTTCCTTTCCTCCGGGAGCCTTCCAGCTCTTATGCTTCGGATTGCTTGGCGGATTCATGCATACGGAGCTTGCCGCAAATGCCTCTCCTTCCTTACCGGAAGGGAAAAATACACGCACCTCATCTCCCTCTTCCGGCATACAATACCAGCCACTTCCATCACTGGAGGAATATGCTGTTGAAAAAGGAAACCACCAGTTTCCGCCACTATCATATCCCTTATCAATATCTGTTAAATGCACCTGTACCTTATCCTTATCAATTGCCTGAACGATACCCTTCATCATTTTTCCGGATGCCTTGCTCTCTGTCATGGGTACTGCAATTCCTGCCATGCTTCCGCCTGCTGCCATTGCCGTCGCAGCCAGCAAGCCGTATCGGATATGCATAATGCCATCCTCCAGATAGGCGTATACGCTCTTAATGAACTTATTCTTGCCATTTAAGGAAATCTGATCTCCGATATATGCATACTGCTCCAGCTCCACCTGTTCTCCTGCAAAGTCCTCTACCATGGCATCTGCATTTTGTGCGTAGGCTGATACATCACTTCCATAGGAGTAGGAACCGCTTTCTGCCGTAATGGTTCTGCTTGCTGGCGGTAGTCCTATGTAAAGCTGCGCTCTGGCAGAATAAATATCCGCCACAAGCGGTGCTTTCAGTTGTGATGCCATACGTTTCGTGAATTCCCAATCTGTTTCGTTATATTTCATAATAAGCTGTCCGATTGCCTTATCCGATACCATCATATGCAGGTCTGCATTTGCGGAAATATCCTCAGAAATAATCTGTCCATAGGTCTTAGATGTATTTTGAAAGGTTCTGTTTTCCTTCGTGATATCGGTACGTCTGCTGGTGGTATAGAGCTGTAGATTGATTCTGCTATAGGCATTCTCCTGCTGCATGGACAGACTCTTTACACAGCCGCAGAACAGCTTTTGCGGCTGTCCCTCTGCTGTCGTTGTAATGACTACTTCCATCTTCTCATCCGCACGCTGCACGATACCCTGCGCCTGCTCCGGGTCAATTTCCCCCTCTATCTCTGCGAATCCATGTTCATTTGGATTATGTATGATGTGTAGGGTTAACAGCTTTTGAAACGGAAAACCACTGATTTTGATATTTTCATAAGAGATTACTTCCATTACTCATCCCCGCTTTCCTTCTCATCATCCGGGAAACGAAATGACTGTATCATTTCCTCTGCGATTGGTCTGTATCTTTCCTGATACTTGATATTAAAGTTGATAAAGCCTATTAACACTCTGTCCTCTAATGATGAAAAAAACATATAGTTGTATACGGTATCCGTAACCGAATGAGATATCAGCTCCAGCCAGGACACGGTATGTCTTCCTGTCTGTCTTACCTTCTCTGCCATAATCTTTACCTTTGGTCCTGACTTCTCTAAAATCAGTTTTGTGATTTTCAGGAAGTCTCCCATATATTCATTCGGAACCTTATGCTCGGTATAATGAAAGCCCACTGAAAAGGTAAGATAGCTGTTGCCAAAGACCATATCCGGCTTATTCCCCAGCAGATATATGGCATCTATCGTTTCCTGCGAAAGTGCCTCAAAGTCCTCCGGCATCCATATGCTGATTTTATCTTCAATTAGCTTTCTCTCTGCAAATCTAACAGGTATCTTATTGATTTCTATCTCGGAATCAAAGATGGATTGCTGCTTTTCCTTTTCGATTGTTTCCTTGGAAAAGCGTTGTCTTTCAAACTCTTCCATTGCCTCTCGCTGCTTCAAGATTTCTTCATCTACATTTCCCATAGCCTTCTCCCTTACCTTACGTATCAATCAACCTTAATCTTCCATTGCTTCTTTTTCTGTACTTCCTCCTGCTTTAGGATGCCTTTTTCTCTTTGCAGAACTCGTAACAGTTCGCAGTATATTCGAAGATTGGACGTATCTTCGAGTTTTTTCTTCTCTCTATGCTCTATGTAGCTTACCAATGCGTCCTTCGTTATCGGCTTGTCTGCTGCCAATATCTGTAAACAGAACAGAGCATCGAAGTCACAGATATTCTCCTGTTCGAGCATTTCTCTTGCAAAGCCTCTGGTAATATCCGGTGATAACGTACTTCTTCCCTTTGCTGTATATGGCGTATGTATGGTATTCAAGGTGTCATATTCTGTGTTTCTGTCCTCAAAGTCCTGATACAGGTAGCGTAGCCTTGCTCCCTCCTGCAATTTGAAACGACATAGCTCCAGTTCTCCCTTCTGCAAGGTCAGCTGCTCGGAAAGTACCAAATCAACCTCGCGGTAACGATAGCTGGCATCCCGCATTTCATTCGAAAAGCATACCTTTAATACCATCGTTGTATTGGTCGGCTCATACTTTACCATCATTGGCTCCTTGAACAGAAATACCTGATTCTCGAAGAACATCAGTCCTTCATTCAGTACGATGGTATCTTCTGTGGTCGTCAATTCACAGCCTGCAAGGATTCCATCTGCATATCCCTTATATAGATACTCATCTACCAAAAACACATGGTCTGACCATGCCTGTAGAATGGGGCGGGTTAGTATGTGCCCCTCACTGATTAATGGTACTAACTGAATCATAGTGTTGTTCCTTTCTCTACTAATCTGTTTCCGCAAATAATGTTACCCACTCTATTTCATCTGTTCCGATTTCAAAATATTCTTGCGTGAGCTCATTCCATTCATTCATCGTAACTTCCTGACCTTCAAAGCTATACTCATCTTCATCATCACATACTTCATTTTGATTTGTATTACATGTAGAAAATCCTACTTCTACTATTTCATTTCCCTCATTATCTAATTCAACGTATGTATAACACCACACTACAGGTGCACTAATTGCAGTTGTACACAAGAACGCTCCATTATTCAATAATTCATAATCTCTTGTCAGCGTTTTCCAAACCTCTAATCTACCATTTCTATATGTGATAATCTCATAACGACGCACTGACCGAATATGTAATTCGCTCTGTCCATCTTCATCTGAATCAAAATATGTATATCGCGTTGCATAGTGCTTATCTGGTTCCTTTGTTGGTCTAATAAAGCTGATAATGTCAAAAGTTTCTTCTCCATCATAAGCACATTCTTTTCCCATTAAAAATGCTTCGTAATGTTCCATTGCATCATTGTCATTTTCTACATTCTCTGTTCCTTTTTCTTCTGGTATTATTGTCCATTCTATTTTATCTGAGCCTGTTTCAATATCTAGTGCTTTCAATAATTCCAACCTATTATTTCTATATTGCAAAATATAATAAAAATACGAAGACTGAACATGCAACTCTAACTGCCCATCTTTATCTGAATCATAATAAGCATATTTTGATATTCCACCTTCATTTGTACATCCGGATCCCTTTACAACGTGGTCAATGTCAAACATCCACCCTTCATCATAGGCACATTCTTCTCCTCGCAAAAAATCCTCATAATGTTCTATTTCTCTACTATGTATGTCTGCATCTTCTGTCTTGTCCACATTCTCTAGCGCATCAGCAACATATTGTGAACCTTCCGTCTGTGAAAAACTAGCGCAACCGAATAAGAGGAAAGTAAAACTTGCCACTAACATTAAACAAAACATATACTTTTTCTTTTTTCTATGTACTGTGAACATATTTCAAAATTCCTCTCTTTGTCGCATATCTCTAATACTCAATAATTTCAGATTTTTCTGTTGATTTTCCTGTTGATTTTGCAGTACATGTTGCTTTAAAAAAGACACCTCTTATCTCTATCACTGCATTTCTATTTTCATCTATTATAATATCAAAAGAATCATCAACATCTTTTATTTTAATATATGCACCAACATATGGTTCTTGTAATACCTCAGCTACCGCAAGTGGCTGCCTATATGCAACAAACAAATAACTCCATGTTTCATATACATATCTGCTATCATTTCTTGAAGCAAAATATTCGATACTATCTTCATTAACAGATAACACCTTACCAAGATATTGTTCTTCAACTTCTTTGACATGTAATTCCATATTCCGATAGTATTCTTCATCAATTATTTCTCCTGTACATGCAACCTGCCAGTCCAAATATTCATCTACTCTCCATTCACCTTTAAAAATTTCTACGAGCTCATCCCCTCTCATTTCTCTTATCCTATCCATATCCAGTTCTTCATATCTCAGACTACTCTGAAATATTTGAACTAATATCATTACTACTACAAATATGATACCACTCAAACTGCCTATTATTACCTTGTACTTTTTTCTCATTTTACACCTCACATATTACTTCTTAGGTTGCGTATAATCTCGCTCGTAATCACCAAACCTTAGCATTTCATATTCATCCATTCTTCTCAGTACCAGACCATCTAATTTTTCTCCGTCAAGATTATATATTTCTTCCATCAGAACACTTCTTATTCTCTCATCATCATTTTCTGCTATTGCAACAATCAGTATTGCTAATGAGCTACGAAGTCCATTGGAGTCTGCCTCACGATTTACAAGACCGCTACCTCTATTTGCTCATAAAATTCTATAATCTTTTGCTCTATCTCCTGTCCTGTCTCATATAACTCTGTCATTTCTTGAGGTGAAATATATAACTCAACAATCGTTTGCGCATACATCGTATCTCCCCAACGAGATACAATCTTATCAAAATCAGGAAGGTAATACGTTAAACTTGTTACTCCATCTTCTTCATCTATCCATATATCTGCCAACTCATCGTCCAATATTACCATGAATAACTGTCCTTCTTCTATTTTTCCCCTGTTTTCATAACTAACCTCTTTCTCAATCTTGTATAATCTGTCAAAATAACTACTATCACGATAAAGATATATCTCATCAAGTGCTGTTGTAATCTCCAAATAAGTTGTTTCATCTTCCTCTCGAATACCTAATTTCATTTGTTCTGCCTGGAAAAACTTTTCTGCCTCTCCCATGTTCTCTATTACATAGGAAACATACTGTGGTTCTTCCTTAAACAAATGTGAACAACCAACTAGAAAAAAGTCATACTTACCACTAATATTAAACAAAATATATACATTTTCTTTTCTCTATGTATTGTGAACATACTTCAAAAACCTCTCTTCGTGATATAACACTAACGCCTTATCTCTCATTAATCTACATACTCGAAAAAACATGTCTTTCCTCATCTCGAAGATAAAATTGTGCACGGATAGTCCATTTATCACGTGAAGTATATGGAATCAGATTGTATTTACTAAAATAAACAGGAATCCCTGTATTCATCATATCGACTTTGAAATAAGAATACCATCTGTCATCTTCTTTCGCTATACGCTCTGCATAGTCCTGTAATTTTCCACTACTATCATCAGCTATACATTGCTGAATCTCTATCTTTGTTAATTCCTTATGTTTTGCATTATATACTGTTGTAAATTCATCTAAGCTATTCTGTAACAGTACTTTTTCCAGTTCTTTTTCCAACGTTTCCGGCATTTCAAAGCTTCTACTGTCTTCTATAAAATTAATTCTTAAACTTTCAAAAGTATTTCTATATGCCTTTTCTACTTTAAAAAAATGACCATTTACTAATAAAACAGCCTCCTTTTTATCCTCGTCACTTATTACTGTTCCAAATTCCGCCACCTGACAGCCAAGATATTCAATAACAACCCACTCACTATACATAAACGTGTCTATTGGATTACTTGTAAGTTCTTGTTTTTCTTCCTTCAAGATTTCTAATTCCGGCCACTTCATGGTAGAGTGTTTGTCCCCTAGAGGCAAATAACTAAAATATCTCGTTCCAATCTCATCCTCTGATATTCTTTCCTGATATAATGCCCATCCATATAAATATTTTCCGTGCATACAGTAGGTTGCTATTCCTATTCGTTCCCCCTCTTGCTTCGTAGTTGTAATTAGATATACGATTCCTTCCCATTCGATAAAGAAATATTCTTCACATTTTCCTAATGCCCTCATTACATATGCAAAATCCTCCAAATATCCCTCTGGCAAAAATTCATAATAAACATATTCTCCACTTTCTAATGGATGCCGAATAATAATAAACGGATATCCTTCAAACATAAACCACATATCATTTTCATTGGTATTACGTTCACAATAACTTATTAATAACCCGCTATCATCATTTTCTATCTGCTGTTCTATCTCTTTCTCCGACAATACTTTATACTCTGCATTATATTTTGATACAAATTCATCTAGGCGATTTTCTAACAAAACACTTTCCAATTCCGTTTCCATATTTTTCGGTATTTCGCTACACCGTTCTTCTATAAAGTCAATGGGTATACCTTGGAATATTTCTTCTGTCGCAGTATCAAAAGATTCCTTGTTTTTTTCATCGTTATCTATTTGTGAAAAGTTTGCGCAACCGAATAAGAGGAAAGTAAAACTTGCCACTAACATCAAACAAAATATATACTTTTTCTTTTTTCTATGTACTGTGAACATACTTTAAAATTCCTCTCTTTGCCATTCTGACCTGCTTCTTGAATTATTCATAAGATTAAGCATAAAAAAATCGCACTAATATTCCACTACTGTAGGGTACTGTCTTGCATCCTCTGGCAGATTAATTGTTTTTTTTACCGGAAAAAAGTCCTCAACAGATATATTAATTGTATTATCACTATTTACGCCAATTCCAATTACTACTCCATCACTTTCACCCGAAAACCGATAAATCAATACTCCTATCAACTCATCCTTTTCCTCATTCCAGAAAGGCATTGCAAGATAATTCTTATTGTCCCACTCAATAAAATATGGATTACTTTTTTTCTGTCCACCAGTACAAACTGGAGTATCATTATAACAACCCGATTCCTCATTATTCCAAAAATAAAGATTAATCACTATACCATTCTTCTCCTGATGAGTTACAACTATATCATCTCCCTCTTCTGACAAAGATACCTTATACCATATATCATCTTCATCAAACCCTTCGGAATATATAGAAAGTCCAAGCTCATGCTCTACTTCTATAAGAACTCGTTTCTCTTCATCTCCTATTATTTCGTACTCTGCCTCTATACTCTCTAATTGTTCTATCAAGTCCCCATTTTGAAGTGCCTCTACGCAATAGTCAATTAACTTCTGAGGTTGTTCTCTATCATGGCTTTTTGCATAATACATGTTTGAACCATCTACTCTACTCCAGTAATTATCACTAATATACTTATACTTACTTGTTCTTGTATCCAACATTGGCCAGCTACTCAGACTTTCAGATGCCTCTTTCGATGTATATTCAAAATATTTTGTTACAACATAGGTATCTGTTGCTTTTTCTTGATATAATAACCACCCATATTCGCTTTTCCCATGCATACAATAGGTTGCTACTCCTATAAGTTTATCCTCTTGTTTCTTGGGTGTAATCAGATAAATCTCTTCATTCCATCGAATATAAAAAAATTCTCCATTCTTCCCCAGTGCTCTCATTACATAGGGAAGCTCTTCCTTTTCATTCGCATATATATATTCATAATATACATACTCCCCATTTCCTAAAGGATGCCTGATAACAACTGCTGAATTCTCTTCTATCAATAGCCAAACATCCGCCTGAACTGCAAATCGTTCATTATAGTCCTTCAACTTACCACTTTCGTCCATTTCTACAAACTGATTTATCTCTTCTTTTTCTAATATCCTATAGTTCACTTCGTGTTCTGAAATGAATTCATCAAAACTATTTTCCAACAATACATTTTTCAATTGTATTTCCAGTTGCTTAGGTATTTCAGAGTATTCCTCCCTTTCAACAATATGAATAATTGGACTGTCAATTGTTCTTAAATATTCCGGAATATCGTTATTTTCCTTTTTTCCTTCTTTCTCCTCAACATGTTGCTCATAAAATTCTATAATCGTTTGCTCTATCTCCTGTCCTGTCTCATATAACTCTGTCATTTCTTGAGGTGAAATATATAATTCAACAATCGTTTGCGCATACATCGTATCTCCCCAACGAGATACAATCTTATCAAAATCAGGAAGGTAATACGTTAAACTTGTTACTCCATCGTCTTCATCTATCCATATGTCTGCCAGCTCATCATCTAATATTACCATGAATAACTGTCCTTCTTCTATTTTTCCCCTGTTTTCATAACTAACCTCTTTCTCAATCTTGTATAATCTGTCAAAATAACTACTATCACGATAAAGATATATCTCATCAAGTGCTGTCGTAATCTCCAAATAAGTTGTTTCATCTTCCTCTCGAATACCTAATTTCATTTGTTCTGCTTGGAAAAACTTTTCTGCCTCTCCCATGTTCTCTATTACATAGGAAATATACTGTGGTTCTTCCTTAAACAAATGTGAACAACCAACTAGAAAAAAAGTCATACTTACCACTAATATTAAACAAAATATATACATTTTCTTTTCTCTATGTACTGTGAACATACTTCAAAAACCTCTCTTCGTGATATAACACTAACGCCTTATCTCTCATTAATCTACATACTCGAAAAAACATGTCCCTCCGTTATCTCAAACTTTCTCTGTGGTGCAAAGATATCGGTTCTAATTTGTGTTGCGTTATTTCCTTCCAGCAATATCACATTCAATGCATAGTTATAATCAGAAATATGACTTACGCAAAACATAACTATTTTATTATCTATTTCTTGAAACCATAGTTGCACAATTCTGACATCATGAAAATCATAAAACATTTCATTAACTTTTCTCATATTTATATCCTGCTCTTTCATTTCTCCACATCTGTAATGGATTTTCCTAAAAATATCATGGGCGATCCTGTTGAATTTTGTGCATGATAAGAGCTTGCAGTACCCGTTGTAAGATATGATACTTGCTCATAAAGGTAAGGTGTTCCATCGCTGTTAATTCCAATGCTCAGCGCACTGCCATTAATATAATGATAATAGTCATATACTGCCATTCCAATAATCCTATCCTCTGCTCTGTTCCAGCATGGTATTACGATATAATTTGTTCCATCCCACGTTATAAAATACGGATGATTCCTTTTCTGTCCGCCCATAGTAAATGCCGGCTCACTATAGATTCCAAACGCCTCAACATTCATAAAATAGTAATTGTATACATACCCTTCTGCCATTTCATGGCACACTACAATGTCATCGCCGAATTCCGATAGCGATAAGCGATACCATACATCATCCTTAGCAAACTGTGGCGCATACACTGTAATGCCTAACTCATTATCCCTTTTTGACTTTGAAAGAATTTTTCTTTCTTCTTCCACAATTTCGTAATCTGCCTGTATATCCAGCAACCTTTCGATTAAGGTATCTGTCCGAAGTGCCTCTATAAGATAACTGACCATTTCAGCAGGCCAATACCCTACATCACCAAATTCTTCTATATCCCCATATTCCAGTGAATCACAATCTGACCGTCCTATTTCGTCCATTGCAAAAGTTGCTACATCCATATGAGTCTGATATATTCTTACCGGTTTTCTCAATCTGTAAAAGTTTTCACCTACAGCCAATACTGCCCAATGATTCGCACCCATGATAAGCTCTACCACATCATCCATGTCTTTTAGCTTAATTCTTGCTGCATAAAAAGGAGCATCTAATACTTCACATATTTCAAGCGGAGGATTACATGCTTCCTCCAGCTCCTGCCAGCTTTCAAATTCATATCCCTCTTCTGTTATACTGTCCAAAGCTTCGATATTTTCTGCGTTCATGTTCAATACCTTACCAAGATATGGTGCTTCTGTGTCCTGTGTTCCCAGGCATTCATCCACATACCACTCCTTCAGACATGTTTCGAATATTTCCTCTGTGTTTAATCTCTGCTTTATTTGCTCATATTCCTCATAGCGTTCTGGTTCCATGCTCTGGAAACTGGCTCCTGTTATGTCCTGGCAAAAGTTATCCCACTCCTGTTCTGTAAGTGTTCTATGTTCCCCATCTTTCTCTATGCCAAGCCTTGTGCGATAGTACAACTTCCTTTGCAGCTCATATCTTGGCGCACCTATCATATAATACTCTTCGGAGTCTCTCCATTCCTCTACGTTAGGAATATAAAAAGCCTCTATTTTCCGCCCACTTTGCAATTCCCAGGCCTGATTAAAGGAATATTCCACATAACAGTTATATAAAAATCCATCATACAGGGAACGGTTCGTCTGATACTTCTGACACAGGAAAAAATACCCATCATTGAACGCATAGTACTTATCCCCTGAGTCACTATCCCAGAGAATTCGTTTATATCCTTCTTCTGTTTTCACAAAAATTGCAAGAATACGCTTCTCAGCATCGGATTGTCCCCTGCTATCTCTTAAAATTACTTCTTTTACACCATCAGAATTGAAATCATAGGTAATCCATTCCTCGTTATTCTCTACCTTTAGCCCTTGATATACCTGTTTCAGCTCTTCCTCTGTCAGGCTGTATTCATTGGTAAACTTATCTGATTCAGAAGCCCCAACTTGCTTATCATCCAAATTCATTATCCACTTTCCCAATGCCGCCACAATAATCACAATACTGATGAAATCTATGATAAACCATATGCTCTTTTTCATTGTTATTACTCACCTCTCAATGGTTCAGCATTTCTCCAATCTCCTATTCGTTTAGTCCAGCCATTTGGTAATGGACTGGTTCTTTTCCCAGAATCTGCTTCATCATTTTTAATTACCGTTGTTTCACTCTCACAGATTCTCTGTAAATCACCTTTATAAAACCTTTTTCTACTATTTACCGCATATTGTACTGCCAAAAAAAGATTTTCACTTAAACTACTGTCTTTGTAATTCAATATAAAATCATTTATTGTCATATCTGTTTGCTCATCACTATCTTCTGCAAACGTTGCGCACTGTTGTATATTCTTTCCCCAATACCACATCGCTGACTCAATCGGATACTTTACTGCAATAAATTCTGTTGCATTTTCTTTACATCCACAAGCAGTCTTATTCTTTGCATTTGTATATTCATAAAATGATTCAATATAATGATTCAGTTCCGCTACCTCTGAAGCATCAAGAGATTCACTTTCTTTCATACTTTTTAAAAAATTTAATTGTACTTCTCCTGTTACTTGTAGTAATCCCGCACCTCTTGTTTCAAGAGCGTATAATGATTCTTTATAATCTGATAATATATATTCTGTCGTTCTCACTCCATATCCTGTTTCTGCTCCAATTGTCGATAAAAACATCAGTATGCTTGTCTCATCTGTAATTCCATATTCATACATTTTTTGTTGCATCTTATCAAAAACATCTTCACCATATATTTCTTTAAATGTACTCATATTATTTTTCCATTGACCATTAATTTTTCCCAAAGTCTCCTCATTCACATACTTCTCTATATAATATTTTTTCTGCTCTTCCTCTGTCTTTGGCAGCATTTTATTCTTTGCCTCTTCATAAACCTCTTCTGGCCATGTCTCTAATAACCACCCAACTCCGGCACTTAGTCGCACCTTGTTCTCTTCCTTCTCCAGCTCCTTCACCTCAACCTCATCCGGTTCTGCCATGTTTTCTGCCAGAGCCACTTCCTCGGTTTCGATGGTAACCTCTTCCTCCGGCTCTGGTACGATTGTAATAATCCCACCATAACGGCAGGCGCACTGACTCTCTACGGTCAGTGCCGGAGCGCCATCTATCATGTGCTCCTTATTGACGAACATCCATGGTAAGGGGGTATCCAGTTCACACTTATTGGCACCGAAGTTCTCCTTTACGGATATTGCAGCCTTGGTTACGGTCTTGGCAAGGAGCTTGCCTGCCTTTTCAAAGAAGCCATCATCGGCATCTGCCTTGTATTTCTCATCCGCCTGTTTCTTCGCTTCTTCATATATCTTCTTGGAATGACAGTCGCCAAAATGTGTCAGATTTACCTGTGGAGTATGATCATTGGCATTTAATAGAGGTTGTCCCTGATAAAGCACACCATGTCCGACATCAGTACTGATATAGTTCTCCATGGAGCCTTCGCTGCATTTTGCTTTCATTCCATATACAACATATTTTTTTCCGTCGTCTTTCATCTCTCCACCTCATCTTCCGTTTATTTGGTTCCGTCGAAGAAGTTCGTCAGCCAGCTGTCTGTCTCAAATAGGAAAAACTGCTCTGCACCAAGCATCAGCTGCTCATCCCTACGCAACACCGGAACCACGACAAAGCCCCATCTCTCCTCGTCTGCCAGAACGAAGAATCGAAGCTCCTTATTTACGATTGCATCCACATCATCCTGCAAGATCTCGCCCTTATACTGCGCAACGATTTCCTCTGCCTCTGCCACCGCAAAATCACTCGGATTCACAGCACAATTATACTTGTACCGGACATTCTGATTCGTGTCCTTTAAGTATAACTGCAAGGTCAGGTCTGCCATATTTCTTGAGATATAGCCTCTTGTACTCCGTCTGCCTAATCCCTGAATTAATGTCTTTTCCTCTCCGGTATGTGTAATTGCTGTTATGATATATGGAAATGCTGCATGTTCATTCATAATTCGAACATCCGCATATCCGAAGCGTTTATCCTTGATATACTTAATCGCTCCATCCAGGCACATCAGCTTTAATTCATAATCTCCCATATGTCCCCGTTCCCGCTTCGAGGATTCTATGATTTTTCCCGGGATGAATTCCTTTAGAGCTTCTCGAAACAGGTCAATCTTACAGGACTGTCCGGTAAGACGCATGATGGAGTATTCCTGCAAATCTCCACTTTCATAGGAGCTTTCTATAAAACGCTTTACGATTCCATAGATATCTGCCTTCAACAGCTTATTCAGCATACGAATACTGAGATATACCGTCGGAATATCCTTTAACACATGGAATTGATTTTCCTCCTTAACGGATAGCTTAAAGCGTTCTGCCAATAGACATACGGTTGCTGTTTCCCTGATAGGAACGCTGGATATTGCGATTCGCAGTGTTTCTCCTTTCCCGTAAAATGCCTTTTTTATCTGCTCTGCAATATGAAATAGATAATAGAAGTTATTCTTTACGGCATAATATTCGCTGTTACTCCTATGCTCATAATCCCGGAATCTGGTAGGAAGAACCTTCTCTCCTCTGGCATATTCTTCATCTAAGTGCTGATACACCTGTTTTATACCGTCGGTATCTACTCTTCGAAAAATATCCTCTCCGAAATCCTCTATGATTTCTTCCGGCATCAGCCCTTCTTCCATGCTTAATTGTCTCACCAATGCTATTTTCAATAGCTGCATGATACGATATGTCAGATTGTTACCGCCAAAATCAGTATCTCCATTTTCATATGCGGTTGCTATGTTAATCTTATATGCCACTCTCTGATTGCTGATTGAAAAACGGCATGAGGACAGGTCTGTTGTTCCGCCTCCACAATCTATGATTAAAGCCTTCCACTCCTCATTATTGTGATAACGATTCTCTGTAATCAGTTCTGAGATAGAGTTGTACAGTACCGCAACACCTTCATCCAGCATATCCTCTTCCTCAATCTCATATTCCGGCAGAATGTCTCTATATAATCGAACAAAAAGCTTCTTCTGCTTTACCGGTGCTGAGATATGAATACGTCGGAATCTACACTTAAAGCGCTGTGTTGCACAGTCAATCACATACTCTAAAAAAGCCTTAATGATATCCTTGCGCTTTACAAAGCATCGGTGTCCCTTCTGATCTACCAGCTCTTCTTCCCGTTCCGGGTCACTAATCCAACGTTTGATGTCGTAAAATACACAGAAGCCTTCATCAATATAGCTCATATGTAACAGACGATTAGCCTGATGACCAAAGGTGTAATACGGCCTTCCATCTTCTATTTTAGTCACTGCGACCACCGATGGCAATATCGGAGTTTGCTCCCTGCTTCCTTCTTCCGGCAAATAGGTAACATAATTTACCTCATTTTCCTGCAAGGTCTCCCTGACCGGGTCACCCTCCAGCCTTTCGATATAACCGGAATCCAGATAGGTTCCGGCTGTTGTATTGGTGGTTCCGAAGTCTATGGCAAGGGGCATATTGATTTCCAGAAGCTTTCTAACCTGAAAGTCCATAACCGGAACCATATAGAAGCTTAGATGCTCCGGTATCGTATCATAATCCGTTTCATACAGGCGGTAAAGCCATTCTGACTGCGCCCTGTCCATACAGTACAGCTGATAGCTTTTTATCGGTGATTCTTCACATATCATTTCTGCGGTCTTAGTCAGATACAGATAATCTGTCTGTTCTCCAAACTGCTGCAGTTGAAATATAGCACAGAGCTTATTCCCACTGACAAGTAATGCATTCGTGTTGGCAATCTCACTCTGATAACCAATCGTAAAGCAGTCAAAATAAGTAACCGCAACCTTATCATAGGTCACAATCTTGGCACAGCCCTTAATATTATGGGGCATGGCATGGACGACAGCTTCCTGCAAAAGCTCCTCAATACGCTTAATTCCGGCTTCGCTATGTTCCCTGATAAACAGATGATTTTTTCTTCCGCGAAAGCGCATAATCTGGCGTATTAGCTCATCCTTATCAAGCGGTGCCTGTATGCCGTTAATAATCTGTTCCTTCCAGCAAATATCTCTTAACTGAAACGTTGTCATAAGCTCCAGTTCTTCCCTTGTGTAATATTGGAGCTTCTCAGCCTTTCTATTCTTCTGATTCAGTGTATAGGTATATTTATCCATCCTGTAAACATCCTTTCACATATTCTGATACTGCATCGTAATTATTCAGTATCTTCATAATTACGATGCAAAAATCCATCTTAAATTGCTTCGCAATGGGATTTTTGCTCTCTTGAATCATGTTCTTACGGTCTCAGCAGCAAGTGCTTCGACCTGCCCTGAATAGCCACTCTGCTTCAATAAATTGCGATTTCATCAATCTTCATCGTGTCATCTACACCGATAATTCCAAAATGATACTTCCAAAAGACACGAAGATGATAGCTGACTGGCAGAAACATATCCTCTATCAATTGCAGCATTCTTTCGTCTGTCATATTTTTATCCATTTTCAGGTACAAGAGAAGCTTTTTTCGATCTGCCTTAATCTGATACAACACTGCATTCGGAAACATTACAAGAAGTGCCCGTCGAAAAGTCATAACGGAAGCTCCTGTCTGTATCTGATTCAGTACCAGTGTTGCGATTCTGCTTCGCTTTTCAAAAGGAATCAGCTTGAATTCCTCTGCTGCCCTTTTCCAATAGGTACCATTCTCAATTTCCTGTGTCAGCTTTCGTATATAAATATCACGTTTGGAAACACCATGATAAATATCTGCATGCAGAATCATATGCAATGCCGCATCAATCAGGTATTTCTCAAATTCCGGATACTGCCTGTTATCCTCAGCCAGAATATACTGGAATATTTCTGCAAAACGCACGAGCAGATTCAGCTCGATCACAGCTTCCTCTACTTTTGTTTCATTCAGATAGGAAAATGCCTGTTCATAAAAGGGACTATATTCTCTTGCCTGACAAAAGAGCAGCTCCTCTTCTCTCTTTCCCTGCTGTTGTGCCTTCAATGCGATATCCCATAAAAAGTTCACACTGTTTCCTCCTTATACGAGCTTACCGATGCACAGATATTCCGGGAAAATCTTCTGCACCTGTGTTACCAGAAAGCTCATAATATCCTCATTCAGATAATCTTCCGGATTCTTAGGACTAAAATGCAGCATTAACACCTGCTGTACGCTTCCAACACGTATCTCGTCCTGTATGAATCCGTCCATATTGTAATTGTATTCTTCATAACCCTCAGGCGCACTCTCCTGAAGCTCATAGCCTTGAAACTCCAGTCCGCCACCGGCTGGAAACGCCTCGATTAATCGTGCCATCTCAGCCTTTGTCTTAATGCTTTTTCGATACATTTCCGTAATACTGCCGGAAAAGCTCTCCTTATATCCATTAGACAGAATCGGATATAGATATTTTTCCTTTCCTGTTGCCTTATTTACCTGATATAAGTGCCATTCCTGTGGTCTGTCCATTGGACAGGTAATATATAAATCACCATTCAGGCTTCTGATATTCGTAATTTCAATATCTGTATTCATGACCAGATATTCACAGCCGCTTTCTAAGCGATGTGCAAAGATCTGATGCTCGTAATTAATCTTATCAATGGCAGGCTCAGGATAGGTACTTGTCTTTTCTTTTAATCGTTTTAGATTCCATAGAGGTATCATGTCATTATGTACCATTCCTGCATATTCCTCGAACTCAACCTGTATATCCTGTATGGTTTCTTCTTTTTTCATATCCTCTGCTGACACCAGATACACATCCATCATCTTCATCAGATATGCTTCACACACCGTCGTCCATGGCTGATAATTCAAGGCAAAGATATCATATAGCTTCTCTATCATCTCCTGATATACCTTATTCTGACGTACTATGAATGTCCCCTTGTATTCTCTCTTTTCTGTTCGTATGACACCCTGAAAGCTGCGCTCCTCATGTATGAGGCGATACAGTGTAGATGCATTTGCCTTGAAAAAAACCGTAAACAGCTTTATTTCCTGTTTCTCCTTTGCCGCCTTACAGATATCCTCACACGGTATCGGTTTCTTTTTCGTATCCGTTTCCAGCATGGGATACATGAAGGTATCCGTTTCATCATAGTGTGCGATATCTGTCATGCTCAAATAAATAGCATAATCACTTTGTTTTGCTTTTTCTTCTCCCAAAACCCGCGCTTCCAGCTCCTGATAAGCATTCTCACTATATTGAAACAGCTTCTTTAACAGATTTCCTACTATCTCCTTATACAGAACTCTTTCTTCCAGTTCTGTAATCTCCATCATTCTCTTATCTATATATGCTTCAATATCAAAATCAGTATTTTTCTCCATAGCTATTCCTCTTTCGCTCGCATTGCCTCCTCCTGCACTTTTATAAGCTGTTCTACCGTAAGCTGTAGCTGTGCAAGCTGTTGATTTTCCTGAATTTGAGCAATAATCTCTTCAAGCTCTCCTTCCTTAATGTCCACGACCTCAAGCCTACGTTCCACTTCAGCAAGCTTGTCCTCAGACTTTTCCGATGCAAAGATGTCCTTTGCCAGAAGATAATACTTTTCTGCACTCGTATAATCTCCTGCATTGAGCATTTCTTCTGCCTGCTGCATATACTCGTCTGCCTCACTCAGCTTTTCTTCCCTTTCGGAAAGCTTATTCTGAACTACGGTCAACTTATCTGTTGCTGCACTCTTTTGTACTTCTGCGCCTAATTCCTCGTATGTCTGTATCGCAGAGGTATAGAATACCTGTGCGCTTTCATAATCCCCCTGTGCATAAGCTCCATCCCCTTGTGTCATATAATTAGCCGCTGACTGCTCCTTTGACAACTGCTCCTGCATTACCTCATTTTCAGCTTCTGCCTGTTCCTTCTGCTGTTCGTACAGCTTTTCCAATGCCTCTATTGCTGTTGTCCGCCCTTCATCAAAATACGTTCTTGTTGCAAGCGTTTTCGCTTCCAGATACATCTCCTCTGCTTCCTCGAACTGCTGATTGAGCACCAGAGTATCTCCAAGATAGATAAAATCATACACCGATATATAATCAGCGGTCTGTTCCAAGCGGTTATTAATATATTCTGTTCCCAGATTGTCTGCATATTTTGCACGCTTTGCGGCATTCTGATAAGAGCTTTGTGCCTCAACATATTCTTCCTTGTCGAGCTGATCTTCTGCTGTCATGACAGCTTCTATCAGCTTCTGATAATTCCCTAGTTCCTCTGTGCGCTTCTTATCTTTTAACTCTTCTGCGAGATTGCATGCCTCCTTACAGCACTCCTGCGCTCTGATATAATTGTTCATCTGTATGTACTCTATGGTATCTGTATAATAGGTCTGCAGCTTTTCCCTTTTTTCCTCCTGCTTCTTATGGCGAACAAACAGAACCACACTAATGGTTACTACCATCACCATAATTGGGAGCAACGCCATCAGGAATCTTTTCAGCTTTCGCTTTCTGTTTGGGTCTACAAACACTTTATTTATAAACACCACTGCCAGTGTGTATTTATTCAAATCTTTAGGTTGTCTGGATAACAGCAATTCCTCGATACAGTTTACTGTTTCAGTTGGCTCATTGCCTGCCTCGGCAAATACATCGCCTATTTCCCCCTCATCGATATGCTGCCACACATCTCTGGTATAAAGAGCTAAGGCATCTGCATTGGTCAGCTTTATTTTCCCGGATATATATGGCTTGAAATCTTTTTCCTGCCCCAAATACGCATATAGATTATTTCGTTCTTCATGAACTGCCACCTTATCCTTTGGTACTTTTTCTTCTCTGACTAAATCCATGGTTAATGACTGGTCTGTTGTCTGTACCTTCAAAAAACCGTCACGATATAAGCGAAGTCGGATGTTTCCAGCCTGTCCATATCTCATTTTTGCATAATTAGTAAGTACCACGATTATGGATGCCTTCAGCTTCATTTTACTCTTTGCTTCCAAAAGTGCTCTATTAGCTGCATATAGGCATCGCTTCATTGCCCTTCTGCTCATGGACGGTGCCTCTGAAAATGTCGAAACAACCGCTTCCACCGCCAGTCTTGCACTTACTGCATCCAGTTGGTCATCTATTCCATCTGCAATAACGTAACATGCATAATCATCCAATTCTACAAATCCAAAATAATCGGTGTTCTTAATGTCTTTACTCGCCTCTGATGTAAATGCTGTCAAAAATTCTGAATTTTGCTTTCTCATGCCTATAACTCCGTCCCCACACTTATTAACAGTATACTGGCATTATCCTTCTGTTTGGATGCATCTTGATTTACCATCTCAATAATCTCAAATGCCTTCTGTTGACAAGTCTGCTCTTTCCCCAATATAGTTTCTAATTCCTTATACCCTAACAACTCATATACTCCATCACTCATCAAAACCACAATATCATTTTTCTTAAGCCTGATTGGAGCATCAAAATATTCAATATCTTTAAAATCATCCTTCCCCAGACAATTATACAATCTGTGGTTTGCAAGCAGGCTTAAAGCCTCCTCACGAGCTATTTTCCCTTCCTGAAATCTTTGCTCTGCAAGCACTGCTATGGTATGTCCGGTTGACACCGGTACTAATGCATTTTCACGAAACACACAGACCTTTACATTCCCTACAACCGCATAATACAGATATTTATTTCGTATTAATACACAGCCGGCACTTGCTGTTCCTCGATTCTCATCTCCTACTGCTTTCAAAATCTCTTTGTTTGCACAGTGAAATGCCTTTCGGAAAAAATATTGCGGGTTATTGAAGGCATTATAGTCCTCAAATATCTCTGTACAAGTCTGAACTGCAATCCTGCTTGCTATTCTTCCTCCAAAGGTCTTGCCCGCACCATCTGCCAGTACTGCCATAACTCCTGCTTCCGTTGTCAGATAGTTAAACTGATCCTCCTGTACCTCTCTGCTTCCAATGGTCATACATGATCCTATATCCAGCTGTTTTCTCACCTGTCTGTCTGAAGAACTACATAGTATTTTTATCAGCTCTAAGATTACAATTATGCCACCTAATACAATGCTGCTATAATAAGCTACCTCTGATATCATTCTTCTCCCCATCCTATTTTTTAATCTTCGCTGTTTTCCTTCTCTCCCCACATAAAATGGTTTCCACAAAACGGAAGAAAGGCAAAGGTTGATTTTCCCAGCTCTATCTTGTCATAGGAATTTAATGGTGTAGGTGTATAGACAGCACAATCATTCCAATACACCAAGCCATTCGAGTCCCCCGGTAACAAAACGGTTTCTTTTTTCTTAGGGTCAAATACAATAATGGCATGATTCCTTCTTGAGATTTCATTATCACCAAGAATCTGTATATCCATATCATCTGCACGACCTATGAAATTCTTTCCCTGAACAATTTTATAATCCTTCCCTTGACGTGGACCTGAGATACAGACCAGCCACCCACATACAGGCTTTACATCCTCTCTGAATAATTCCTCTTCCAGCTCCATCTCTGTTTTATGTACTTCCTTCTTTTCCGGTGTTGCCGTTTCGATATTGCAATATGGACAAACTGTACCATATCTCTTCTTACTGAACATGTGTCCATTCTGACAACGTATTAAATTTGATTCTGCCATTTCCCCACCATCCTTATATTTTTATGTTATCTCTAAAGCACCTGCAAACGGGTTAATGCAACATAGATAATATCACCGTATTCCACTTTGCAAGGCTTTCCATAAGCCAGCTTGTACCTTCTTCCATCCGCTTTCTGTACACTAATACCGTTTTTCTCGGAAATATCTTCGATATACCAGGCATCTCCTGAGTAATTGAGTACTGCATGCTCCACATCTATCATACTTGCATAGGTCGTTTCTTCCAGATTGACAGATACCTGATTCTCCCCTACATCACGCCCTATTACCAGACCGTTTTTCCCGTATAGCCCCCATGTTGCAAGCCTTGTGTTATCCTCTGCCAGTAGTACCAGCTCTGTCACAGTATCTTTTGGCGGCTGAAATTCTTCCGTCATACTATTCTCATTTCTTTTTTCCTTCCTGCATGACCACAGCCAATGTGCGATTGCTATCGCGACAATCATAACAATCCAGCGCCATGCATTTTGTATTCCTACGGCAATTCCTATCAGCACTGCCATAATGAGAAGCAGCACCGCAATGATTCTGTCTATTACCCTATCCATCTGTTTCCCCATAGCTTACCTCTTTATTCCCATAAACCGTTCAAACATATCTGTTGTATCCAGCGGATTTCCCGATTTTGGATTTAATTTCTTTTCATTTGTGATATCCTTTGAATCTGGATTAAATCCGAAGAATTGTTCAAACGATTTGTATACATTTTCAAAGTCAACACTAGAATATTGCGAGTTTCCTGTTTCCTGCTTTTTGCCTGAATTTGCATTGGCAGCTTGTCCTCTTGACTCTTCCTGCTTTTGTGAGTCATATTGCTTCCTTTTTTCCGAGTCACTTAATACGCTATAGGCTTCGCTGATTTCCTGAAATCTTCTCTCACATTCCTTATCTCCGGGATGTGAATCAGGATGATACTTTTTGGCAAGCTTACGATATGCCTGCTTTATTTCATTTTCCGTTGCTTTTTCTGATACTCCCAGAATCCTATATAAGTCTTCTCGTCTCTCCATGTGCTCCCCTCCTGTTATCTTCATTCCCAAAATCTCACTTTGGAATGAGTAAAATCTTCGGAATAAAGATATTTCAAAGGAGGCACGTCCTCTACAGACGTGCCTCCGGGCTAAATAACATCAGGCACCAGCATATCCGCCGTCTACAGATACAAGATCCAGCTTATCCTTCTTCTGCTTGATTAAGATTCGGAAGGTTCCGATTCCGTCCGTATTACCATACTCTTCCTTATAATCCACAACAAATGCTCTTGGGAACGAATACTTTCGTTCAATTAAGCCTGCTTCTACGATTTCTACCGTAACCTGGCGGTAAGCTGCCGCATCCTCTGCGGGAACCATAGACCACAGTGCCAGCTGTCTTGTACTGTCAAATGGATCACCATCTGTGGCAACCAGAATCTTACCGGTGATCTCCAAGGAGCATCCTACGTCCTTTGTTCTTGCATTGGAATCCTGAGGGATTTCTGTTTGGAATTTTACCTTCTGTACACATTCCTTGGAAACTTCAAAAGAATCCAGACCATCTACTTTTACAATTAATGACATACCTTATCCCTCCTTTACTGGCTGAATCCGCCTTCAATAGCAGTCGCACTTGTTAAGTCCTTCTTCTGCTTTACATGCAGATAGAAGGTTCCTACACCGCTTTCATCATCCTGTTCCTCACTATATGCCATCACGAAGGCATTTGGTAACGTAAAGGAACGAACAATCTGTCCTGCTGCCACAACATCTACCTGAACCTTACGGTAGGAATCTGCTGAATCACTTGGTACCACACTCCATTTTGCAAGGTTAATTGTAGAATCCTGCTCTTCGGCTCCTAGAGAAAACAACATTTTTCCCCAAATCTCAATGGCTGCACCATTGTCAGTTGCCCTTGCATTTGAATCTGCCGGAATCTCAGAGTGAAACTTCACATTGGTAATGCACTTTTCACTCAGATTTACCGGTCCAGAACCATCAATTGTCAATCTGAAACCCATACTCTTTTCCTCCATTCATTTTCTTTGTGTGATTAGGATATATTTGAAGTCAAACGATTGATTTGAACCTCCAAATTTCTTGGACTTCCATTAAAGGATAACGTTAATTCACAGACTCCATTTGCATCATCAATGGTGTAATCAAGATTATCGCCCTCTGTAATAATGGCATTGACGCATTCCTTCTTTGCAAGCCATTTACTCTTTTGGCTCTGTGGATTATTCGAGAAGAAGTTCTTAATATTATCCTCTTTGAAATCACCTGTTACATATCTGAGAATTCTCTCGATATAGGTTGTTACCTGTGTCTTATATACCGGTTCATAGGAAGATTTTTCTGAATCATACAGAAGATTTCTTGCCTTATAAACCGAAATATTGGTAATATTTTCTCCATTCAGGGAAGCATTCTCGGAAGCAAAGATCCAGCCAAAATTCTTCTGATTAATCTGTGCCTTTATGCTATTGGTAAAGCCTGTGATTTCCTTTGGCATAGTTGTATACGCCATTAAGGAATTATTACCTGCTTCAATATCAAATCGAACCCCCGGAAGCTCCAAGTCTGTTAGTGCTTTTGCCTTCGTAAAATGATCCTTTAAGAATTCCGGACACTGACAAGCTGCACGGAAGCCTGCTGCCACATATGCTCCATTGATATAAACACCCTCTATCCAGAGCCGCATAATATCCTCTTTTGCATCTGATAATTCAGCCCCCTTGCTCTCAGATACCTTCATCCTGCTGTCCAGAATGACTCCTGACTTATTCTTAGGAATCACCGTAAAGTTCGGCAATACCGGAATCGCGAACTCGCTATATGGCTTACCCATCAATGGCTTACACTTTTCGATTGCCTTATCAATGCCTTCTGCCGCCAATGCATTAAAGGTGGTTTCTTCACGATTTTCAAATGAGAAGAAGGTTTCTACACGATACTCCTTAAAGACATCCATAAGAGTAGCAAGTGCTTCCATGCTATATACATCTGTACTGACCTTCTTCACATTACCCTTGAAACGTTCTCTCTGTATCTTATTGGTTACATTCTGACTCCACGAAACATTCGGGTAAATAGCATACCAGATGGTATCATGGAAGTTATTTTTGCCGTTTGTGGTATTCAGATAAGTAATCAATCGTGGCATATAAGAACTCTTTGCAATCATTTCCGGTGAAACATTCGCAATCAGCAATGCCGGCTTCATGCCCTTTTTCTTGGTCTTATACTGGTCAAAAAACATTCTGATTCCAAGCAATTTTTCCAACAAAGGCTTTACGACCTTAATAAAGTTATCCTTCGATGTCCGGTAGAATTCCAAATAGCTGTTATAATTGGCTACCTCTGTTTCTACATCAATGGCTGTCTGCTGTGTGGATGCCAATGGACAGAAGGTACGTACAACCAGACTCTCCACATAATCGTTATGTTGGTCATTGACCGCCTGATAATCCTCCTTGATTACCTCCATCAATCCCGTATTTACATTATCATCCAGAGTTACCAACGCTGTTGTATCTGCCTTTGGCGCCTCTAATACCTTTAATTCTCCGTTATCGCCCAGAGACAGATATCCAGGCACAATATCCTGCCCATCATTAACCTGTTCTCCACCGCCTAATAACAATCTTGTCTTAATATCCTCGATTGCAAGAGGCAGCATTGCCATAATATTGTTATAATTCTTGCTTGCATCCTCAAACAGCAGATTCAGCTTATCTCCTAAATCCAGCTTCTGTGGATCTCCATCCTCTAATTCTGCAAATTTCTTATAGTTATACTGGATTTCCTTTCGCACCTGCTTAATATCATCCATTACCTTTTTCGGCGATATCATCTCCAGCATCTTCTCAAACCCAAACTCTACGTTGAGTAGTCCCTGTGCTTTTCTGGACTGCATAACAGACAGCACTGCCTTCTGGAAATTCTCAAATTCATTAATATTAATCGGTGTCAGCATAGAATCCGGTATGTTCTCCGGCTTCTCAAGCGTATACTTTACCGACTGAGAATTTGCGTCAAAGAATGACCATACTACCGGCTGGAACTTGCGTTCCACCTCTTCATAGCTGTGGCACTCTAAGAACTGATTAATTTCTTTCATCTTGTCATCATCCAGACTGTCAATCCCCTTTACATCACCTATCATGGTAAGCAAGTCTGGCATTTGTGGATTAATGACATCCAACAGAAGCGTCCTGTTTGTTTGGTTGATTATTTCCATCTTTTCCCACTCCCTTTGTGTGTTATTTTTTACCTTTCTGAATATGCTTTCTACCACATCTCAGAAGGCTTAAGTTCTTTATACTGAAACATCAATTCGCTTATTTCATCTTCAAAGGTAATATCTACCTTAGAATCCGGCGTAATCTGATAGCTTTTCTTTTTCATCATGATTTCACGATTCTTCATAACCGTACAATCAGAATTATTGGTTATGACCAGATTGTGATTGGCTCCTGACTTGAAATAAATGGCTTCTGCACCTGCAAACTCTTCACTCACATTGCAGTTCTCCAGTATCTCCTTTAAGGAGATTACTTTACCCGGTGGTAACCGGAACAGATTAAACGACAATGGTGGTATATCATATCCTGACTGTGTCTGCGTGATATAGATATTCAGCTTTCCGGCATAGCTATAGGAGCTTGGTTCCGGCTTGTCCTCTTCCTGTACCGGTGGTTTTTTCCTGCTTTTTATGATTAAAATAATGATAATCACAAACAAAAGCACTGCAGTTACGATTACCGCTATAATCAGAGCATACGGCGGCTCTGGTTCAGGATCAGGCTCTGGTATTGGCAATAATGGCGGTTCCTCCAGCGTTATGTCTGCTGTATTAATTCCGATCACATTAACCGGCAACTTCGAATAGTCTATACTTGTTTCTACGGTCTGTGTATTAAGAACTGATACTTTTTTCTGTAGTATTCCTTCATTCAGTGTTAACTCTTCTGAATGCTCCGCTATGGTAACACCAAGCTTATTATGTTCAAAATAATCATCCGTCCATAATTGAATGTCATGATTATCCAAGTCATAAAATGAATAAGTAATCTCTGCTGTTCTGTTATAAAAAAGAGAGTTTTCTGATGTTGGAACTTCATCCTTATAGGTCACCTCTACCTTAGGAATCACTCGATATTCCGGTATTACCGTAACACGTACACGATTATCCTTGGTTCCTCGGAAGCTTAAATCAATCCTTTTGCCATACGGTTCATTCATTTCTATTATTGAATATCTTTCGCCGTTTATCTGATTCGCACTATCTGCCTGAAAATTAGTATTCAGGTTCTGAATCGGTGCTGTACTGGTTAGCAATATTCTTACCTTGTCAGCATAGGTATACGGAAGCTCCGCAGATATTGTTTCCAACTCTCCACTGGCATCTATCATGGCAATTGTCGACTGCTTAATCGCCAGTTCTTCTTCTAAGATGGCATCTACGGCATTCTGAATATCTAATGCCTGCGGTGTGTAATAGGTTCTTCCTCCTGTATCCTCCCCAGCTTGGAATATGGCATTATTCATATCCTCCATTTCATCACCAAGGCCAATTACATGAATTAAAATTCCCCGTTCCTCTGCATCACGGATTGCATTCTGATATAGCTCTTTTGAAGCTTGCGTATCAGCATCTTCTTTTAACAAAATCTCTCCATCTGACAACAATACAATATGCTTTTCTTCTGCAGTATCATTACTTAGAAATTCTACTGCCTTTTTCAGTCCCTCTCCTGCATTGCTATAGCCTGCATATTGGATTGCTTCTGTCATTTTCATAATCTCATTACGTCTTTCATTCGCTAGCGGCATTTGATCCATGGTGATCTCTGAATTATAAGCGATAAAACCAACTCTATAGTCGGATGTAAGTGTATATATCATCTGCATGATACTGTCAATGGCTAATCTGTCTGGGTCATTTGTTTTCATACTTCCACTAGTATCAAGTGCAAATACAATTGCTTTATCTTTATTTTCCAGTTCCAACGCATATGTATTAGAACAGAATGACACAAGCAGAAACAGACTCATTAGAAACACCATACATCTCATGCCTTTTTTATGATTCATAACATACCAATCCCTCTCTTTTTTGTATCAACTCGTTATTCATTGCAAAATCAATTGTACAACACTTTACGTCTTTTTATGCCAAATCGCTATTTTTAGGATTACTTTTGCAATTATTCTGATTATTTTATTATCTAACGCGTTTTTGCATTTACTTATTCCCTCTTTTAAGAAAACAAAACTAACACAATAAGTCGTATTTCTTACATTTTATATTTTACTTATTTGTTTCTTTCTAATTTTATGTTATTATTTGGTACATATTAGAAAGGTATGATTACAAATATGAAACTAGCAACTATACTAACGGATTATATCTCTCAGAAAGGCTTCATTGAGCCTGATGACTATGAAATATATCAATATGGTTTTGAAACTTTTTTGGAACTTTTCATAAATGTAATATGCAGTATCTTGATTGCTGTATTTTTAGATATGAAATTAGAATGTGTTTTTTTCTTTCTCTTTTTCATTCCGCTTCGCTCTTACGGTGGCGGACTTCATATGGAACGATATTTTACCTGCCTTCTTCTCTCTTGCGGGACATTGGCTATGACTTTATTAATTGTAAAATATTATGTTTTGGCTCCCATTTTATCTTTCTTACTGATATTGCTTTGTATTTTTGCTCTAAGAGCTCTCGGCCCAGTCAATCATCCGAATCGCTCTGTTGATGCTTCTGAAAACATCTGCTTTCAGAAAAAAATGGATATTACCTTAATACTAGGTTTTATTTTTGCTTTTTTATTCTGGTTCTTCCATTTAAAAAAATACTTGTTTCTGGAGGCGCTTGTATATCTCTTAGTTGCCTTGACCTCTTTTATCGGCAAACAAAAAAATTCCCGAAAACGCAACTTCTAATCGCTTTCGGGAATTCTCTTTATTCATTTATACAAACTGATTCTTCTCTTTATCGTAATGATAATCAATTCCTGCAAGCTTATCGATAATAGCTTGCATATCTTCGTCCGTATCCTCGCAAAAATCTTCCAGACTTGGATAAAAATCTCGTAATTTTAAATTCATAAAGCTTAATAGCATTACTGGGTCCTTTGGTATCATATGTTGTACTTCCTCTCTATTCACTTTCTTCTTTTAATTGTGTTTCGCTCACACACATTCAGTTTTTCTGATTACACTCTTTTACATAGACAAGCTAACAATTATCAACTCGACACTTAATAAATCTGTCACTCTTCCTGTTTTCACATCCTCATCTGCCTGCACACAAGCTTGTACTGCCTTTTGCAGTTGTTCAAGCTTGAATCTGGAAGACTGTGGCAAATATTTTTTCTTGAGAAAATATGGATTTAATCCTGTCTTCTGTGCAATCGTTGCTTCATCATATCCCTTTGTTTTCATCTCTCGAACCTGTAACAGCAGATTAAACTGTCTTGCAATCAACGCTAAAATCTTCATTGGTGCTTCTTTTAATGCAAGTAAATCATAATACAAATCAAGTGCCTGTTTCTGCTTTTTGTCAGCAACTGCTTCCACCATATCAAATATCTTATTCTGAATTCTTACGGTACAAAGCTCTTCTACATCTTTTTGCGTAATGCCTTCTTCATAATATTTGTAGCAGATTAACTTCTCTACCTCTTTTGCAATCTGCTCCATATCCGTTCCTGTTCTATCAAGCAACAGGTTCAATGCATCGGCAGTAATCAGTTTATTTTCCTTTTTAAGCAATCCCATAATCCATTTTTTGAGCGTCGCTTCATCCTGCACTTCAAAGGATGCTGCATATCCTTTTGCTCCAATTGCCTTAAAGAGCTTATTACGTTTATCAACCTCTTCCTCAACAAAGATTAGAAATGTAGTATCCGGCAAATCTTTTACAAGCTCTGCCACTCTATCATTCGCTGACTTAAACCACCCACTATTTTCTACTAGAATCACTCTTCGCTCCGCAAAAAATGGTAACGTTCCTGCCAAATCAATGACTTCATTTACATTAATATCCTTTCCTGCAAAGGCTGTAAAGTTCATAGAATCATCCGCTGCTACCAATGCACTTTTCAGCTTGTCACGATATTGCTTTCTTAAATATGCCTCTTCCCCATAAAGAAGATACACATTGCTAAATTGTTGGCTCTTGATGTCCTGAATAATTCGCTTCAAATCAAATTCCTGCCCTTTCTTGTATCATTTCTTAGATTATTAGACTACTGGCTTTTCTAATATCATTTTAAATTATAAGCTAGGTTAACTTTTGATGCAATTCCTCTTTCATTTTATATAATGAGATTTTTTATATATGGTTTATTTGTCGAATGAAGTTCATCCATTGATTTGTTTCCTTTTCCGGTAATCCATACGCTTCCTTCCCTAACGCAATACTCTTCATCAATAAGTTCATGTTTTTCCTGCTTTTCTATCATTTATCCAATAAGTGTTCAAGCACATCCCTCGGACTTTCTAGTTGCTCAAATGCTTCCATTCTCCCCATCGGCTGCGAAGTTCCTTCCTGTAGGTACCACACCGCCTGAAGTGCCTTCATGCCAAGTGTTCTCGCAGCTTCCAGCTCATTACTTCCTCCATCTCCAATATAGAGACATTCTTCTGGTGCCACCCCTAAACTGGCCATACACCTTTTATAAATCTCTTCATCCGGTTTCTGCACTCCCTGTTCATACGACAAAATAGCGGCATCAAAATATGGAAACAATACACTTCTTCGGATTACCTCTGCCTCTTCGGAAAAACAATTACTAATCAGACCGATTAATATACCTTTTTCTTTTAGCTTCTTAAGCATAGGAATGATTTCTGAATGCAATTGTCGAAAGCAATCTTGCTTGGTTTCGATACGTTTCTTTACTATTTTATTTACTAATTCTTCTGAATAGCATTGATTTTCTCTTAAAATACTTTCCACTACTTCTTCCAAAGTCAGTTTCCCAATGGTACGGTCATACTCCGTCGGGCGCCACAAGGCTTGAAATTTCTCTTCTGCAATTCCTGCATCTGCTGCCATCTGCGCGCCGAAATATAATGGACTATGATAGTGTGTAATTAACGTTTCAAACATATCAAAGATTACTGCTCGTATCATTTTGCTCCTTCTTTCTTTTGCTCAATTCTTTCTTAGAAAAAGTTACTTCTTAGGATAACTGATTTCATCTCCCCAACTCAAAACCTCATCCCAGAACTCTTCTACTTCCATTAATCCATACTCCCACAAAAAAGCCCTGTCTTTTTCACTTATCTCATGAAGCTGCAACCAACAGACATCTTTAATCATCTGTTCCTCCTCTGAAAACTCCGGATCTTTCCCTACTATGACTATTTGTTCTTGACTCACTGCAATCTCAAATGCATACTCGATACTTCCGTCCCTTTTATATACTACATTTAATGGTTTAACAATCTTTCCATCCAGCCCACATTCTTCTTTTAATTCTCGAAGTGCTGTTTCTTGTGGTGTTTCACCTTCTTCTATTCCCCCACCCGGAAGCGCATAGAAATACCGTCCCTCATAATATGTCTTCTCTAGCAAAATAGCACCATTTCTCGTTACAACTGCTACGCCTCTGTTTCGCATTGAAAATACTCCTCCCTTTTATATCCTATTTTCATAATAAAATCCTAACTTATTACCTTTCTTGCATTATACCACGCCAAAAATCCACACTCAAATCATATACAAATTAGTTTTATACAAAATAGCGCCAAGTATAGATGCTACTTTTTCGTAACTCCAATAGATTAATGAGTCCTCTTCATTATTCCCTCTCACAAAACAACTCTTTTAACATGCCATCCAACACCCTAGTATTCAAAGGCATTTTACTCGTTTCATGTGTGAAGAATAGATTTATTCCTGGATAAATGCCATTTCTTTCATAAGTGGTGAGCTTATAGAGCACACTCTCCACATACTCACTATTATCCATTAATCCAAAGTGTTCCAAATACACTTCTTCTCTTTGTGGCATTTTAAGAATTGTGAAGTCAGGATAGATTTTGACCTTACTATTTCTCCTCTTTCTGTGATTATTTCTTGCATATCATTGGTAAAATCTTTTCCATTGTATACTACCGCTTGCCACTGTCTGATATACTCTTCATCCGATATGATATTCGTTGTAATCAATTCTCTACGATACGGATTCATCTTTTCATAAATGTCTTTTATATCTGTCTCTTCATACTCCTTCAGAAAGGAATCGATTGCTTTGATTCTTCTTTCTGCATTCTTTGCTATTTTCACATCATAGTCTCTTTGAGCAATTCTTCTGGCTAGGTCTATTTCATTCTTTTTTATGTATTTGCCGTTAGCGCTTCCTCTCCTATTGCAATCTGCTTCTTTATAATAATACTCTATATCCTTTTCCTTTTTAGCTATGCGTAAAAAACCTTCTGGGGCTGTTGCCATTCTCTCTTTTGCTCTAGCAATTACTTGTTCAAGTTGTTCTCTTTCTTCTAATATAATTTTTGTCATTCTCATAATGTTTTTCCTCTCATCTATCCTTTTTTCTTTCATATAAAAGTTCATTTCCAACCATTATTGTATTTCTAGTCATAAGCTTATTCTTATCCATCCCCACTTACATTGCGTTTTTCCACTTCCAGTCGGGAACTTTCTTCTTTTGTTCCCCTACCTTCGTTGACTTTTTACGCTTCCAGTCGGGTTTTTATTCTCATCCTTCCCCACCTACATTGCGTTTTTCCACTTCCAGTCGGGAACTTTCTTCTTTTGTTCCCCTACCTTCGTTGACTTTTTACGCTTCCAGTCGGGTTTTTATTCTCATCCTTCCCCACCTACATTGCGTTTTTCTGCTTCCAGTCGGGAACTTTCTTCTTTTGTCCCCCACCTTCGTTGACTTTTTACGCTTCCAACCGAAAACTATTACATTTCTCCTCTTCCCCCTTCATCACTCCCCTTCTATCCACCTCTTTACCTTAATCCTCTCGTCTACTTCCACAATAATCGCTCCACAATCCTTTGTCACCATCACTTTACTTCCTACCTCTGACAATCTTTCAAGCGTCTCTTCATGTGGATGCCCATAGCTGTTATCTTCCTCACAGGAAATAATCGCAAGCTTTGGCTTTATCTGTTCTAATAGCGCTAGCGTATTTGAATTCCTTGAACCATGATGCGCCACCTTATATAAATGACACTCCCAATTCTCAGGCAATGAATTTACAACCAGATTCTCACCATCTTCTTCTACGTCACCAGTAAACAACGCATGAAATCCACCATATTCTAACTTCATCACTAACGAATAAGCATTTCTGGAATCAGTAACATAATCCGCCGAAGGATGAAGTACTTCTAACTGCAATTTATCATCCTTCAAAACATCTCCTGCTTCAGCATACATAATGGCAACATGCTTAGTCCTGCACAAAGCCACCAACTCCTCATAGGACTCATCTCGAATCACCGCTTTTGCAATCACGATCTTATGTACCTTAATTCCACTATCACCCTCTAACAATTCCAATACTCCTGATGTATGATCTTTATCTAAATGTGTCAGAAATACAGCATCTATCTCCGCTGTCCCTGTCTGCTTTAAAAATGGAATAAGGGTATATTCACCTAACTTCTTCTCAGATGTACTACCACCATCAATTAAATAGTGATGTCCTGTATCCGTTTCTATCCAAATGCAGTCACCTTGTCCCACATCCAACATCGTAATCGTTAATCCATCATAAGTCTTCTGCGTAAGCAATGCCACTGCCACTAAAATCCACATCATCTTAACAGGAAAAGGCAGACATATCTTATTCTTCCAAGTATATTTACAATTTTTGTGTATTATAAATAGCGATAATACAACTACATAAAAAATAACGATTCTCCAAGTCTCCGGTTCTCCTACAATCCAGCTTGCACCCGGAAGTTCCATGGACCATTCACACAATATCTCAAATATTCGTAAGCATACTTGACACCCATATGCAAAAAGTTGCGCAACACCTTCACAAATTATCCCTAATTCGCTCCCTCCTCCTACTTTTCCAAACAGCATGCTAGCAAGTGCGTCTCCAATACCACCCGTAAGCATACACCCAAGTCCCATAGCCATTACCAGAC
>JAFSCH010000111.1 GCA_017436865.1 Lachnospiraceae bacterium | reverse complement strand
GCCATGCCGCCACTCGCAACAGAGTTGCTCGTTGATACGGCGTTCGCCGTATTGTTCCGTGTCTAAAGTTGCGCTTGTGTGAGCAAGCTCCCACCGAGCAATTTAGCCACAGAACAGCATGGCTCACTAAACTCAAATTTAGTCTATAATTAAAATAAAAGGAGAAAGAAAATGAATAAAATTGGTATTATTGGTGCAATGGAGTTAGAGGTAGAAGAGTTAAAGTCCAAAATGGAAGTAAGCCAGATTGTAGAGAAGGCTTCCATGAAGTTCTTTGAAGGAACTTTGAATGGTAAGGATGTTGTTATTGTACAGTGCGGTATTGGTAAGGTAAACGCAGGTATGTGTGTACAGATTTTAGCAGATGTATTCGGTGTGGACGCTGTAATTAATACCGGAGTGGCAGGTTCTCTTCGTGCAGAGATTAACATTGGAGATATTGTCATTTCTAAGGATGCCTGCGAACATGACATGGATGTCAGTCCACTTGGTTATGAGCCTGGAATCATTCCACAGATGAAGACCTCTTTCTTTGAAGCAAACAGAACATTAGTAGAAACCGCGATGGCTGTATGTCGTGAGGTAAATCCTGATATTAAAGTATATGAAGGCAGAGTATTAAGTGGAGACCAGTTTATCTCAGATAATGACAAGAAGAATTGGTTAATCAGTACCTTTGACGGTTCTTGTACTGAAATGGAGGGTGCAGCCATTGCACATGCCGCATATTTAAATAACATTGCTTATGTAGTAATCCGTGCAATTTCTGATAAGGCTGACGGAAGTGCTCAGATGGATTATCCAGAGTTCGAGCGTGCAGCCGCAAAACATTCTGCAAAGTTAGTAGAAACTTTGATAACAAGAGTATAGGAGTAACCCATGCAGCAATCCACATTTGAAAAAATCTACGAGGTAGTTAAGCAGATTCCATACGGGCAGGTGGCAACCTATGGGCAGATAGCGGCACTTGCTGGTAATAAACGTTGGGCAAGGGTAGTAGGATATGCACTGCATGCAAATCCTGACCCTGACAACATTCCCTGTTATCGAGTGGTGAATAAAGAAGGTAGAGTATCTGATGCTTTTGCTTTTGGCGGAGGAAATAAGCAGATAGAGTTATTGAAAGAAGAAGGTGTGGAGTTTATCAACGGATATGTTGATATGAAAAAATATCAATGGGAAAGACCGATATATTAAGGAGCATAGAAAATAGTGTACAAAGCATATATTTTTGATTTTGATTATACATTAGGTGATTCAACAGATGGTATTGTACAGAGTGCATTATATGCACTTGCAAAGCTGGGAGAACAGCCAAGAACAATGGAAGAAATCCGTAAAACGATAGGACTTTCCTTGAAAGAAACTTACTATACACTTGCTGATAGTAAGGACGAAGAAAAAGCAGAGCTGTTTGCTAAATACTTTAAGCAAAAAGCAGATGGTGTTATGGTTGCTAGTACGCAAATATATGAACCTGTGAAGCAGGTGTTGACTACTTTGCGGGAAAAAGGTTGTAAAATTGGTATCGTAACAACGAAGTATCACTATCGGATTGATGCCATTTTAGCAAAGTTTGATATGACAGAAATGGTCGATCTGATTGTTGGTGGTGATGATGTGAAAACTCCTAAGCCAGATCCGGAAGGTTTGCTTTTGGCAATAGAACAGCTACATTTAGGGAAAACAGACATATTATATGTTGGAGACAGCATTGTGGATGCTAAGACTGCTCAAGCTGCAAATGTGGATTTTGCAGGCGTTCTGACAGGAACAACAAGTGTAGAAGATTTTGCTAAATACAGAAATGTTTATATTACGGATGATTTATATGGAATACAAAAGAATATAGAATAATGGTAACTGTTCAGCAGGCATGCGAATTTACTGCGTATGCTGTAAGAAAACGTAGATTTGGAAAGTCAATATCCCATTGCGAAGCAATTTTAGATGGATTTTGACACGTAACTATAAAGGTACTGAATAGTTACGATTGTGATATAATTTGGACAAAAGTAATATTGCGTCGGAGTGCGTATGAAAAAGAGAAAAGGGGGCGACGTTGAATGAAGCTGAATAAAATGCATCATATTGCAATCATTGGAAGCAATTATGAGAAATCTAGACATTTTTATGTAGATTTACTAGGTTTTGAAGTAATCAGAGAGAATTACCGTGAAGAGAAAAAAGATTATAAGATAGATTTGAAGCTTGGTGAGAGTGAGATAGAGTTGTTTATTGTACAAGGACGTCCGAAACGACCAAGTTATCCTGAAGCGTATGGACTTCGCCATTTAGCATTTCATGTAGAATCGGTAGAAGAAACAGTAAAAGAGCTTAACCGCCTTGGAATCGAAACAGAACCAATCAGAGTAGATACATTTACAGATAAAAAGATGACATTTTTCCACGATCCTGATGGATTACCGTTAGAAATACACGAGTAATGATAGATAGGAGGTTTGCATATGCGCAATAACTTATCACCGTTGGAAAAGGAATGGTTGAAGCTTCAGAAGCAGGAACAGATTTATATGCAGAAGCGTATGGAGAAAAAGGATTCCAGATTGAATCAGCTTCTAGAGAAGAAAGTTCCTGAGAATTTGCAAAAGACACTGGATACAGCGTTTTCCAAGGCATTTTATCTTATTTTTGAAAAGGGAACAGGTGTTATAGAGAAAACCTATAAGAAAGAAGAGCTTGAGAAAACTTATCAGATTAATGAGTTTGCGGCAAAGGTTAGAAATAATCGTAAATCTTTAAAGACCTTTTCAAAAAAGGCATCCGGTGCAGGAAATTTAAATATGTTAATATCCGGTGTTTCAGGCATAGGGCTTGGAGTGCTTGGTATTGGTATTCCGGATATTGTACTTTTTACCGGATTAATGCTAAAGAGTATTTATGAAATAGCCTTAAACTATGGCTTTGATTATGAAAAAGAGGAAGAAAAGCAGTTTATTTTACTATTGATTCGTGGAGCAGTTTCTTTTGGTGAAGAGTTGCATGAGATAAACGATGAGCTAAATTTTTATATGGAAACAGGACATTTTACAAGATGTCAGAGGTTAAGTGACAGCATTAATGAGGCATCGGGAGGCTTGTCGAAGGAGCTGTTATATATGAAGTTCCTACAGGGAATCCCAGTTGTCGGAGCAGCAGGCGGAGCCTATGATGTAATCTATATGAAACAGATTGTAAAATATGCAGAGATGAAGTACAGGAGAAGATTTTATAGTAAGCGCATGCAGGAATAACATAGATAAACCGTAATTATGAAGGTACTGATTAATTACGATAAACCATATATTTTACCTGTAGTGATGAAGATATGGAATATGTAAGAAAGGGATACATAGCAATATGAAAAATACAACCTTATGCTATATTGAACAAGATAATAAGTATTTGATGCTTCATCGGGTGAAAAAGGTGAAGGATGAGAATCATGATAAATGGATAGGAGTCGGTGGCAAATTTGAAGATGGAGAAAGTCCGGAGGAATGTCTTTTGCGTGAAGTAAAGGAAGAGACAGGTCTTGTCTTAAAAACATTTTCATATCGTGGAATTGTGACATTTGTGTCAGATGAGTTTGAAACAGAATATATGCACCTTTTTTCAGCCACAGAGTATGAAGGAGAGCTGCAAGCCTGTGATGAGGGCGAGCTTGTTTGGGTTCCCAAGGCAGATATTTTGAAACTTAATATTTGGGAAGGAGATAAAGTATTCTTTCGGTTATTGGAAGAGAGTAAAGACTTTTTTTCTTTGAAATTAACATATCGTGGTGATACGTTAGTAGAGACGGTAGTAACAAGATATTGAGGAACAGAAAAGGACGTGATGTAAGTTATTCACGTCCTTTTTGTAAATGATTAATCCAAGACCCTGTAAAAAGCCTGTGAAACCACTTTGCACTCCATGGGTTACCCAAAAGAGCAATAATACTAAGAGAAAGAATAGCGGAAACTAGTATATTTTCACCTTCGGAATAACAAAAGAGCTGATGTTTTTTTGCCAGACGAACCAAAAAACCATGTAACAAAAACACGGAAAGCGTATTTTGACCAAGAACGGATAAGAAAGGGATTCTTTTATTTGGCATAATAAGGAGCAAAAATGTAGTCCATACAAAGCCAAGAAATATAAGAAATAGCTTTATGCCGGCATGGTATTGTGCTTTTTTATAGGAATATGATCCGTAAAGAACCTTTTTGGTGATTTCCGGTGCGGTAATAATATAATGGCTGGCGATGATTAAAATAATACCTAAGGCAAAGAACAGCCACACAGGATATTTGGTATTTGTCTTTGCGTGAGCAGTATAATATCCTGTTATAAAAAATGGCAGAAAGCTAAAAAAACGAGCAAGTGAGCCATAATATCCAAGGGATGAATCAAACCCTGCCAAAAGGGAAAGAACAATACTTGTTATCACAATGGTAATTTTGTGGTTTCTATTTTTGGTATCGATCAAAGGAAGAAGCAGGTAATAGAAAATAGTTACCAATAAATACCATAAGATCCAATAAGGAGTTCCAAATTCTATAGTAAAGGTGCCCTTTTCTTTATAAATCAAGCCATCAAATATTCGATAGAAAATCTGAAACAGAATATAAGGATAAATAAGTCCTAAAACAAGTTTACGTCGATGAAATCGGGCAAAATAGCCTGTCAAAAATAGAAAGGCAGGCATATGAAAAGAATAAATAATTTTATAGAAAGCAGAGGTAAAATCACCTTTGAATAGTTCCATAAAATGTCCGAGTATAACAAGAAAAATAAGTAAAAAACGAAGATTGTCCATTTTATAGTCTCTCTCGTGCAAACGGTAGTCCTCCTTGCAATAATTATTGTTATGTTGTAACTGTAATACTATAACATATTTTTGGAGAAGTGTAACTATTCAGTACAGGTCGAAGCACTTGCTGCTGAGACCGTAAGAACATGATTCAGGAGTGAGCAAATCCCATCAGCAAAGCTGATTTACAATGGATTTGCGAATCGTAATTATGAAGGTACTGAATAATTACCAAGAATTTTTAATAACCGTCTGACATAAATGGATTTGTTAAAAATGCAGTAATATAATAAAATGGTAACTGTTCAGAGCCAAGCAGATAGACGCAAAAATATGCGATGAATGCTTGCATTCAAAAGTATATTTCGGTGGATATCTATTTGGCGGATACGCCACATCGAGGAAATACGAAGTATTTTCGAGATTGGCGCTGAATAGTTACATAAAATGTAAATAAAATAGAAACGGTTGAGCAGGAGGTAAGGCATGGAGCTACAGATAAGAAGAGCGAAAGAACAGGACATGGAAGGCATTAACCAGCTACTTTTTCAAGTGCTAATGGTACATCATAATGGTAGACCGGATATATTCAAAGCTGGTTGCAAGAAATACACGGATGAGGAGTTAAAGTCTATTATACATAATGACAATACACCGATTTTTGTAGCGGTTGATGAAGAAAACAAGGTTGCTGGCTATGCCTTCTGTATTTTTCAACAGTATATTGACAATAACATCTTGACCGATATTAAAACACTTTATATTGATGACCTGTGTGTGGATGAAAATAGCAGAGGTCAACATATCGGAAAACAACTCTATGAGTATGTAGTAGCCTTTGCAAAAGAGCAGGAATGCTACAATGTAACGCTTAATGTGTGGTCATTGAATGAAAGTGCCATGAAATTCTATGAAGCGTGTGGACTGGTTCCACAGAAGATAGGAATGGAGCATATACTGTAGAGAATAGGATATTGCTGTAACGTAGTGGTAGTTACAAAGTGCGTGCGCTGGCACTCACTATTTTCATTCGTTAGGAAAGTGCTCGAAATGTAGTAAGCGTTAGACAAGAATTTCGTAAGAAATTCTTGCCAAAGTGCGTGCGCTGGCACGCACTATTTTCATGTAGTAGATATTTTATCCAAAATTCCCGTAATATGTGCTATGGTTACCCCGTAATTTGTCATGGGAACGTGTTGCTTTTTCGCCCTATCAATGCGTGATAAGACATATTGACGGTTAAACATGCAGGCGCCACACTGGATAATCAGGTTATATGGTGTGAGGTCTTTTGGATAATCCGTTCCACTGACAATATCCACAGTAAGTCCTGCCCCAAAGCGTTTTCTAAGCATATTTGGAATCTTTACTCGACCAATATCTTCTGTTAATGGTGCATGGGTACAACATTCGGCGATTAATATTCTAGATTTTTCTGTTAAGGAATCAATGGCTTTTGCCCCTTCAATGTAGTAGGGAAGGTCGCCTTTATATGCTGCAAACAATACGGAAAAAGAGGTTAACATGCTTTCTTTTGGTTTGCGCTCAAAGACAAAGCCAAAAATCTGAGAATCCGTAATAATGAGCTTAGGTGGTTTTGTTAGTGCTTGTAGAGCCTGTTCCATACAATCGGTAGTGACACTCATAACAATACATTTTTTATCCAGCAATTCTCGAATTGTCTGTACCTGGGGCAGAACGAGTCGTCCTTTAGGGGCCTGAATATCCTGTGGCATGACTAATAACACGACGTCCTCTTTGGTTACCAGATTGCCCGTAATCTCAAGGGTTCCATAATTCTCCGGAAGCTTTCTTGCAAGTGCTTCCTTCACCTTTTCTAATCCGTCCTTTGTAACAGAGCTGATAACTAGAGGAGTTTCCTTTGTATGTTCTTGTATAACAGAGGAAATGACATCGATGTCATCTTTGGCTATTTTGTCAGCTTTGTTAATGAGAAAAAGAACAGGGGTATTTTTTTCTTTAAACATCTGATACCATGTTATTTCTTTTTCTAAATTTTTATCTGCAAGCAAAATAACAGCAAGGTCTGTTTTTTCAGCCGCCAGTTCTGTTTTTTCCATGCGCATGTCACCAAGGGCTGTGGTATCGTCAAAGCCTGCAGTATCGATCATGACACAAGCTCCTAGCGGATTTATCTCCATTGGCTTATATATAGGATCCGTGGTAGTACCGGAGATTTCAGACACAATAGCGACATCCTGACCAGTAAAAGCATTGATAAAAGAGGATTTTCCACTATTGGTCTTACCAAAAACACCAATGTGTAGGCGGTTTGCGGATGGGGTTTCGTTTAATGATAAAGTCATAGGGTACTCCTTTAGAAGCGGAAATCACGCTGTCCGTTTTCAATGTCTTTTATATGCTGTGCTGTAAGTTCTCTTACCTTTTCTTTTGGAATATTTTCTAATTCACGTTCAATAAGCTTTATACCAATTTGTTTGGTCTCTTCACATGCGTAGTCCTCTAAGTATTCCTTTAAGGTGATTAAGGCATTTGGATGACAACAGTTAAGAATTTGCTTGCTCTTACAAAGTTCCATAAAACGGTCACCCGTTCTTCCTTCACGATAGCAGGCGGTACAGAAGCTTGGAAGATAATCCATCTTCATGAGCCAGTTTACTACCTCATCAAGGGTACGCTGGTCGCTGACATCAAACTGTGCGCTAGTTATCTCCTCTTCCTGTTCTGGATTAGCATAGCCACCAACACTTGTCTTGGAAGCGCCACTAATCTGGGAAACTCCAAGAGGTAGGACACGCTCACGAACGGTCTGGCTTTCTCTTGTAGAGATAATCATGCCTGTATAGGGTACGCTAATGCGAATAATGGCACAGATTTTGGCAAAAGTATCATCGCTAATGCCATTATCAAAGGTATCAGGGTCAATATCATCTGCTTTTTTCAGGCGAGGAACGCTAATGGTATGAGGACCGACACCATGAACTGCTTCTAAATGTTCTGCATGCATAAGTAAACCTGCAAGCTCATAACGATACAGTTCTAAACCAAAGAGTACACCAAGTCCAACATCATCAATACCGCCCTCCATAGCTCTGTCCATTGCCTCAGTGTGATAAGCATAGTCATGCTTTGGTCCGGTTGGATGTAGCTTTTCGTAGCTTTCCTTATGATAGGTTTCCTGGAAAAGAATATAAGTACCGATTCCGGCATCTTTTAATTTACGATAATTCTCAACCGTAGTTGCTGCAATGTTGACATTGACACGACGAATGGCACCATTTTTATGCTTAATGCTGTAAATGGTATCAATACATTCTAAAATATATTCAATGGGATTGTTCACAGGATCTTCACCAGCTTCAATGGCAAGTCGTTTGTGCCCCATATCCTGAAGTGCAGTTACTTCCTTTTTGATTTCCTCCTGTGTAAGCTTTTTTCTTGCAATGTGTTTATTTTTCAAGTGATAAGGACAGTATACACAGCCATTTACACAGTAGTTTGATAAATAGAGTGGAGCAAACAGAACAATGCGGTTACCGTAGTAATCCTTTTTAATCTGCTCTGCAAGTGTATAAATTTGCTGGATTGTGTCTTCTTGTTCACAGGCAAGAAGTACAGAGGCTTCTCTGTGATTTAAGCCCTTTCCCAGTCTTGCTTTGGCAAGAATTTCATCAATTAAAGTCAGATTGTCCTTGTTAGCATCCGCATAGGCTAGGGTTGCTTCGATTTCCTCATGGGAGATAAATTCTTCTGCCTTTAATGAATTTATGTTATACATTGTGTTTTTCCTTTCTTTTTCAATCAGATAAATATTCCTGATTTCATTTATAATCGCCTCGCATGACAACGACTTGATAACCAATACTCTCCATACGATGCTTTAAGTCATCCAGCCTTTCGGCGGACTCTACACCGGTTGAAATTTTATTGTTGTATAGCATGTACTTTTCACGAACCTGTGTTGGTGATAAATTTGGCATAACAACATTAGCACCATGTAAGATTCCCATTTCACGCCCTTGCGGATGAATAGTCCCAAGAGCAGTGGTTGCAGGTAATAATACATGAGGATGAACGAGGCGAATGATACTAAGTAAGCGAAGCGTCTGTTCTAAGGTTCCAGCGCTCTTTTCGGCAAAAGGTGTGTCTTTATGTGGAATGAACGGACCAATGCCTACCATTTCGGGGTGAAATTGCTGGATAAATTGTATATCCTCATATAATGTTTCTAGTGTCTGATGGGGTGATCCTACCATAAAGCCACAACCAGTCTGATAGCCTATGTCTTTTAAATCTCTGAGGCAACGCATCCGATTTTTAAAAGATAGCTCTGCAGGGTGAAGCAATTGGTAGTGTGCTTCGCTTGCGGTTTCGTGTCTTAGTAAATAACGATCTGCGCCAGCATTGAAATATTTCTGATAACTTTCCCGTGTCTTTTCTCCAATGGAAAGAGTTATGGCACAGTCTGGATGCTGCTTCTTAATAGAAGAAACGATGTCGCAGACAAGTGTATCGGTAAAGTAAGCATCTTCGCCACCTTGTAGGACAAAGGTGCGAAAGCCAAGCGCATAGCCTGTTTTACAGCAGGCTAAGATATTGTCTTTGGTAAGGCGATAGCGTTGAGCATTCGCATTGCTCTTACGAATACCGCAATAAAAGCAGTCATTTTTGCAGATATTAGTAAATTCAATTAAGCCACGAATGTAGACATGATTGTCGTAAATGGCAGTAGTCGTTTTTCTAGCGCAAGCAGCTAAGTATTCTATGAGTTCTTTATCTTGTGTTTCTAATAGAAAACGAAAATCTTCCAAAGAAATTGTTTGTTCTTTTTGAAGAGAGTCAACAATTTGATGGTCTGAATTCATAATGCCTCCTAAGGTTCTTACGAAGAAGTAATATTGGAGTATATGGCTTTTGATATTAATGATAAAACATGAAAAATGGTAAGTCAAATAAAAATAGTGCGGTGCCAGCGCATGCACTTTAGGAAAAATCTTTTGCGAAATTCTTGTCTGATTCTTACTACGATACAGTAACTTTCTGACAAATAAAAAGTGCAAGCAAACAGCCTGCACTTGCAAAATACTTTTTTAAATTTTTACTTCATCCTTTAGCCATGCTAAGGCTTCGTCTAAGGTAGCAAAGTGACCTTCTGCTACGCCTGTTTCAGAACGCTGTGTATTCTTCTGGGCTTGAATCTTTAACATGATAGATTTGCCTTCAACAAAAGCAAACGCTTTACAGCCAGCCTCTACGAATTTTTTGGTCATAGTAACCAGTTCGCCACCTTCTGAGGGGGAAACAGGTTTCATTTCTGAACAGTCAGCAATATATGCCCAGCCTGTTGATTTCCATAATTTTGCGTTAGATAAGACAGTATCGGTAAGCCATTTTAATTCATCAATATTGGTCTGGCCAACACCCTTTGAAAATACGATTTTTCTACCTGCAATTGTTTCTACTGATTGTGCTCCATTTTTCTGTGCCATAGTGAACTCTCCTTTATTAACTAAATTTTCATGAGGACTGACTATAAGATGTCACACAATATGAAGTTTGCAAATAAAATAACTGTTAAAATAAATTATAAAAAAAGTAGAAGAGAATGTCAATGTAGGAAATATAGGATTCTGAGATTTGAAAAAAATTACCTTATAAATATGTATTGCAATACAATAGTTAAAATGCATAACGAAATTAGTGAAAATATACAAAGTGCACACAAAAACTAAAAAAACAGAAGAATTTTTAAGAAAAATAGAAGAATATTGTATGTTAATCAATTTTATAATTGTTATAATTTATCATGTAACTTATAGTTATCAAACAAAACATTAGGGAGGTTTTACAAAATGAAGAAGAAGGTAGTAAGTACATTACTTGCAGTAGCAATGTTAGCAACAGTAGTGACAGGATGTGGTAGCTCAGATAATAAAGCTACAGAAAATAACGATACAGTCGTAGAAACAGCAGACACAACAACAGCAGACACAACAATAGCAGATACAGCAGCAGACGCTGCAGCAGACACAGCAGCTGCTGCGGCTGATGCTACAACAACTACAGAAGGTGGTTTAGCAGACAAGACAGTTGGCGTTTGTATTTATCAGTTCAACGATAACTTCATGACTCTGTTCCGTACAGAGCTTGAGAACTACTTAGTTTCACAGGGATTTTCAAAGGATAACATCAAGATTGTTGATGGTGCGAACGATCAGGCTACACAGTCTAACCAGATTGATAACTTTATCACAGAAGGTGTTGATGTATTAATTATTAATCCAGTTAACTCTTCATCCGCAGAGACTATTACAGATAAGGTAGTAGGTGCTGATGTTCCATTAGTATACATCAATCGTGAGCCATCAGCAGATGAGCAAAAGAGATGGGTTGATAATAACTGGGATGTAACATATGTTGGATGTGACGCTCGTCAGTCTGGTACAATGCAGGGTGAATTAATTGTTGATCTTGGATTAGAAAAGGTAGATTTAAACGGTGATGGAAAAGTTCAGTACGTTATGGTAGAAGGTGATCCTGAAAACGTTGATGCGCAGTATAGAACAGAGTTTTCTGTAAAGGCTCTTACAGATGCAGGTTGGGAAGTTGAATGTTTAGTAGACCAGGTAGGAAATTGGGATCAGGCACAGGGAGAACAGATTGTTGCTAACGCATTAGCTCAGTATGGTAATGATGTAGAAGTAGTATTCTGTAATAATGACGCTATGGCACTTGGCGCTTATACAGCAATTCAGAATGCAGGGCGTAAAGTTAATGAGAACATCTATTTAACAGGTGTTGATGCTCTTGCAGAAGCTCTTCAGCTTGTAATTGAAGGAAATATGACAGGAACCGTATTAAATGATCATTTTGCACAGTCTCACAGTGCGGCAGATGCGGCAATCGGATTTGCTAATGGAGATACAGTGGAGAAGTACATTGGATGTGATTATAAGAAGGTTACAAATGAAAATGCACAGGAAGTTCTCGACCAAGTAAAATAAAATATGAATCTGATTTAAGAGAAGTAATTTTATGTGGGTGTCGGAATCGGCACCCACATTTAAATTCGTTGAAATCACAGTAACAGTGAAGATAGGTAATAGTTACATACTATATATGAAAAAAGGAGGCGTAAAATGGCTGAGTATAGACTTGAGTTGCGAGGAGTTTCTAAATCCTTCCCAGGTGTAAAAGCTTTAGATAATGTACAGTTAGCACTCCGACCGGGAACGGTTCATGCACTGATGGGAGAAAACGGTGCTGGTAAATCTACATTAATGAAATGTCTTTTTGGTATTTATAAGATGGATGCCGGTGAGATTTATATTGATGGAGAAAAAGTGAACATTTTCAATCCTGATGAGGCTATGGAAAAAGGTATTGCAATGGTACATCAAGAATTACAGCCAGTTCCGGCAAGAAGTGTTGCAGAGAATCTCTATTTGGGAAGATTTCCAATGAAGAAAATTGGACCAATACAGATGATTGACCATAAGAAGATGTATGAAGATACAGCAATGTGGTTAAAAGAAGTAAGAATGAATTTTGATCCGAAGGCATTATTGGGAACACTTTCAATCGGACAGATGCAGTCTGTAGAAATTGCAAAAGCAGTTTCACATCAGGCAAAGGTTGTTATTTTTGATGAGCCAACATCATCCCTGTCTGATAACGAAGTAGAAGCATTATTTAGAATTATGAACGACCTTAGAGATAAGGGCGTTGCAATGATATATATATCTCATAAAATGGATGAGATTAAGCGTATTTCAGATGATATCACTATTATGAGAGACGGTACTTATGTAGGAACTTGGCGCACGGAGGAGCTGACTACAGATGATATCATTACTAAGATGGTAGGTCGAGAACTGACGAATGTATATCCTGAGAAAAAGGGAAAAATCGGTGACGTAGTTATGGAAGTGAAGAATTATTCTTCTATCCATGAAAAGTCCTTCCAAGATGTAAGTTTTAGTATTAGAAAAGGTGAAATCCTTGGCTTTGGCGGACTTGTAGGAGCTCAGAGAACAGAGCTTATGGAAGGTATTTTTGGTATTCGAAATGTGGCTTCCGGTGAAGTGATTATAAATGGAAAGAATGTCAAGATTAAGCATCCAATTCAAGCTATGAGGGCAGGTATTGGTCTGATTACCGAGGATCGTAGAGGTAATGGTATTTTTGGTTGTTTGTCTATTAAAGATAATGTCGGTGTTTCTGTCTATAATAAGCTGTTGAAATTAAAGTTTGTATTAGATCATAAAAAAATTAACGGTATTGTAGATGATAGTATTAAGAAGCTGCGAATTAAAACTCCAAGTATGAAACAACATATTGCGAATTTGTCAGGTGGTAACCAGCAGAAGGTTATTATCGCAAGATGGCTGGCAAATGATCCGGATATTTTGATTATGGATGAACCAACTCGTGGTATTGATGTAGGTGCAAAGCATGAGATTTATGAAATTATGAATGAACTTGCGGCACAGGGCAAAGCAATTATTATGATTTCATCAGAAATGCCTGAATTAATCGGTATGTCGGATAGAATCTGTGTAATGTGTGACGGTAAGCTCCGAGGAGTCATTTCTGATAAAGCAGAAATGACACAGGAGAAGATTATGGCATATGCAACACAGTTCTAGTATAGGAGGATAAAAATGAATAAGACTAGTACAAATAAAGTAAAAGATTTTTTAATTAATAATGGTGTTATCCTTATTATGGTTATCTTGGTATTATATACAAGCATAGCAAGAGATAACTTCTTTTCGCCTAACAACTTGCTTAACATTCTTATGAATATGAGCGCTCGTATTGTAGTAGCTCTTGGTATTGCAGGCTGTGTTATTACCGGTGGTACGGATCTTTCTGCCGGTCGTATGATAGGTTTTGCAGGCTGTCTTTCTGCAGCACTTCTGCAGAAAATAGACGCTCCTAGTAAGCTGTTTGTTGGTATGGAGCCATTGAATATATTTGTTGCACTTTTAGTTGTTATGTGTGTATGTGCAATCTTTGGTGCTGTTTCCGGTTTCTTTATTGCTTACTTACAGTTGCCACCTTTCATTGCTACATTGGCAATGATGCAGATTATTTATGGTACTTCCATGATTTTCACAGGTGCAAAGCCTTTAGGTGGTTATGTTAAGGAATATACGAACATCGCAAGTGGAAGATTTTTAGGACTTAGTTACTTAATTTGGATTGCGATTCTTGTGATTGCAGTTACTTGGTTTATTTTCAATATGACTCGTCATGGAAAGTATATGTATGCAATCGGTGGTAATTCACAAGCAGCAGAGGTTGCAGGTGTACCTGTAAAGAAGACAATGGTTCTTATCTATGCAAAGGCAGCAGCTATGTACGCATTAGCAGGATTTATGTTCGGTGCTAAGTCTGGTGGTGCTTCCGTTAACTTAGGTCTGAGCTACGAAATGGATGCTATTGCAGCTTGTACAATTGGTGGTGTATCCGTAACCGGTGGTCGTGGTAAGGTTTCTTCAGCAATTATCGGTGTTGCCGTACTTGAGTTGTTAAAGACAGCATTACAGTTCTTAGGTGTAGACCAGAATGCACAATGGATTGCAACAGGTGTAATCATCTTCCTTGCAGTATCGCTTGATATCAGAAAGTACATTGCTAAGAAGTAAAAAAATGCTTATAATAATAGCGACCGGAACGATAAACTGGTCGCTATTTTTGTGGGAGGAAAAATCGATGAATGTTTTTATAGAACAGGCTGGAATGTCACTGTTGGTCGGTGCCTTATTATTATATTATGGAATACGTATGATTCTGACAGGAGACGCGGGAGTAATGCGTAGAAATAGTGCGCAGCCCTTAAAGGATGAAAAACAATATGCAAAAGAAGGTGGCAAGCTGGTTATTATTATGGCAATTGGTAGCTTTGTTATGGGAATTCTGATGCTATTTAATGTATATGTTGCGATTGCAGAAATCTGTCTGGTTCTTTTAGTGGTTGGATGTTTGTGGAAGAGTATGAATGGCAAATATGGAGCGTAGCTATGTGGAATAGGTGTGCCAGAAAGAGAAAGGTATGGGGAAATAATGAGCCAATATTCAGTATTGTTGGTGGACGATGAGGAAGAGGTTTTTCAGGTAATAATGAAAAAGCTTGATTGGGAGAGCATGGGATTTCGTATTGCCGGCTATGCCCGTAACGGAGTGGAAGCATTGGAAATGGCTGAGGAGTTACAGGTGGATGTTGTAATGACAGATATCAAAATGCCATATATGGATGGGTTGACACTCTGTAAAAAATTGAAGGAATTTTATCAAAAGATAAAAGTGATTATCTTTTCGGGATTTGATGAGTTTGAATATGCAAAGGAAGCAATCAAGATAGAGGCTGAGGAATATATTTTAAAACCGATTAATGCAACTGAACTAAAAGAGGTGTTTGAACGTATTAAGACCAATCTTGATAAAGAATTGGATGAAAAACGTAATATAGATAAGCTGAGAGAATATTATATGGAGAGTCTTTCAGTTATGCAGGAAAGCTTCTACACTTCTTTGATTGATGGACGTATTTCTGAAGATTTAATAGATAAATATGCGCAAAATTATCAGATAGAGTTAACCGGACCTTATTATAATGTTGCGGTTTTACACGTTAGCCAGAGCAGTATGGCGGGAGAAGAGGCAATGGAGACACTTCTTCTTACGGTATCGGTTAAAAAGCTGGTAGAGGAACAGCTGGAACGAAATTGGAATAGTAAGGTAATGACCTATTTAAGAGATATCGTTATTATTACACAGCTCTCACAGGAAGAAGAGATTACACATTTTACGGATATGATGGATCAGATTTGCAAAATGGCAATGAGAGTATGTAAGGCCACTGTAACTGCTGGTATAGGTCAGATATGTGATAGTCCGATTCAGCTTCCTGCATCCTATCAGGGAGCAAAAACAGCGATATCCTATAGAGTGTTATATGGTAATAATAGAGCAATCAGTATTACGGAGATGGATCCACAAGAACATGTAGATATTCCATGGGAAGAAACATATATAAGTAATATTTTAAAAAAGATAAAGTTGGGTGAAGTAGAAGGGCTACGACAGTCGATACAAGAGTTCGTAGTACAGATGACAAAAAGTAAAATGTCTCTGCAGAAATATCGAATTCTTGTTATGGAGCTTATTACCGAGCTTTTTCGATTTGGTGCAAACAATCAGATGAATCTGGAGAAACTATTTGGTGATAATAATGACGTATATTTGCAGGCAATGCAATTGGAATCTCCGGAGGCTCTAGGCCAATGGCTCAACGAAACCTGTTGTAAGATACAGAATCAGGTTCTACATACGCGGCTTGACAAAACGAAAGCATTTGTTGCAACAGCAATAGAATATGTGAAAGAGAATTACGCAGATCAGACACTTAGTACAGAAACGGTATGCACTTATCTGAATGTTAGTGCTGCATATTTTTCGACAGTGTTTAAAAAGGAAACAGGGAAAACATTTATTAATTATTTGACGGATTACCGTATGGAAGAAGCGGTGGATCTGCTTTTGAATCATGATGAAAAGACATATATTATTGCAGAGAAAGTGGGATATTCCGATCCAAATTACTTTAGTTATGCATTTAAGAAACAGTTTGGGATGTCACCGTCAAAATATAAGGCAAGTAAATTGGAGCAGAATTGAAAAAAATAAGACGCATATATCATCGATTAATAACATATATAGAGAGACATGTACAGGCACAGTCGATACAGATAACGATAGCTCTGTCTTTTACGATAGTATCGGTTTTGGGCATGGGAATATTGGGTATTTCTCTCTACAATCAGTTTGTATACAGACTTCGTGAAACAACGATACAAAGTACAGAAAGGGTTTTAGATCAAACCGCAAGCAATTTGGAGGCATATTTACGAAATATGCGTCGTATTTCTGATGCAATGAAATATAGTGTTATTAAGGATAAGGATTTGTCAAGTGATACGCTTGATGAGGAAATGAATCTTTTGTACGAGGCTAATAAGGATAATTTAATTAGTATTGCATGTTATACGAATGATGGTGAACTGGTTGGTGCTGTACCAGTTGCAACACAGAAAGAAAATTTAGATGTTACGGGACAGAGTTGGTTTACGGATGCGCTGGTCAAGATGGAGAATATACATTTTTCGGCACCTCATGTGCAGAATTTGTTTGATAATCAGAGTTATCGTTATTATTGGGTGGTATCCTTGAGTCAGGCAGTGGAATTAACAAAGGATGGTAATTCTGCGCTTGGTGTGCTTTTGGTTGATATGAATTATAGTAGTATTGAGCAGTTGTTACATAAGGCAAATAAGGATAAAGCATCAGAATATATTTATCTGATGGATAATAGTGGTGAGATTATATATCATCCAAAGCAGAAGCTGATTTATACGAATTTGTATCAGGAAAACAATCAGGAAGCAATTCGATATGATGATGGAACGATTCAGGAGGAGTTTCAGGGAGAGAAACGACTAGTTACAGTTAAAACCATTAGCTATACAGGCTGGAAAATTGTCAGTGTAGTTCCACTTAGTGCTTTTAATATTGAGCTTTCCGGATTGAAATTACTGGTGACTTTATTTGTAGCACTTGCAATGCTGATGATGGTTGTTATTAATCAATTGGTTTCAGCAAGGATAGCAAAGCCTTTAAGCAAGTTGAATGAATCCATTAAGGATTGGGAAGCAGGAAATATGAATCCTGATATTTATGTTGGCGGATCTCTTGAGGTAGAACATCTGGGAAGAACCTTGCGTTCTACGGTAGAACAGCTTAGAAAACTGATGCATGATATTGTAGTGGAGCAGGAAGAAAAAAGAAAAAGTGAGCTGGATGCACTGCAATCGCAAATTAATCCGCATTTTTTATACAATACGTTAGACTCCATTGTCTGGATGATAGAAGGAGAACGTTACGAAGAAGCAGTATTTATGATTACACAGCTGGCTAGTCTGTTTCGTATCAGTTTAAGTCGTGGTAAGACAATTATTAGTATAAAAGATGAGATTAAGCATGCTCAGAATTACATGAATATTCAGAAGGTAAGATATAAGAACAGTTTTTCTATAGAATTTCGAATTGATGAAGAAATCTTGGATTGTTGTATCGTGAAGCTTGTGATACAGCCTCTTTTGGAAAATGCTATTTATTATGGGGTTGAAGGTATGGATGGCGATGGTGAGATTGAGGTTGTAGGATATCGTAAGGAACAGGATGTTTATATTGAGGTTCGTGATAATGGGTTTGGTATGCCACCAGAAACAGTAGATGCACTTCTAATAGAAAATAACAGAGTACGCAAAAAAGGTTCAGGAGTTGGTTTGATTAATGTATATAATCGTATTAAGCTTCGTTTTGGTGATGCATATGAGCTGAAAATTGAGAGTGCACCGGATGAAGGGACGGTAATTCAAATTCATATTCCTTATATTGAATATTCACCGGAAAATGTGGAGTACCTTGAGAGTGGAAGTATAAGACAGTGGAAGGAGGAATCAAAACATGTCGAAAAATAGAGTGCTTTTTAGTGGATTGGTTTTGATTCTCCTGCTAGTAATAGGTTGGATATCATATAGCATGTTGCATGTCGGCGAGACAGAAGAAACTTATCAGATTTCCGTAATTGTTGAGAATAGTAATAGTGACCGTTGGATTTCTTTACGTCAAGGTTTAAAACAAGCTGCAAATGATAATCAGGTGGATTTGAATTTTGTGTCAACGGGGGATTTTAGTAGCTTACAGGAACAGTTAGAGTTAATAGAACAGGAAATTGAAAAGGGAGCGCAGGGTGTAATTGTCCAAATGGTTTCGTCAGATGGTTTTTCAGATGGATTGCAAGAAATACCGACGAATGTGGCAGTTATGCTGTTGGAAACAGATATTATTCTAGAGGATATTTATGCATATACCGGACCGGATAATGTGGAAATAGGAAGAGCTCTCGCCAAGACAATAAAGGATGATTATGGTGTTTCTTTACAAGGAAAAAAGATTGGTATATTAAGTGGAAATCAGAAACAGCTAGCAATGCAAAAACGTCTGCAAGGGCTTGAGGAAGTGCTTCTTGAAGAAAATGTGAAGATTACCTGGAAAGTAAATAGTATTACAGAGACAAAGGATGAAGAGCTTAGACATTGGGGTGAAAGTAATCGAGCAGATATTATTATAGCACTTAGCAATGATGAAACCGAGGAATTGGTAGATTTTCTGCAGTCTGACAATAACCGCAATTATAAATGTTCTTTATATGGAGTGGGAGGTTCTGAGAAGTCGGTGTATTATTTAGATAAGGGAATTATTAATAGTCTAGTGGTACCGAATGAGTATGCGATGGGTTATCAAAGTTTGGAAGCAATGGCAAAACAAATACGTTTTCATGCGCCAAAAGCAGAAAGTAGTATTGTTGATTATCGGGTTGTAAATAGGCAGAATTTGTATGATGAGGAAAATCAAAAGGTGCTATTTCCGATTGTACAATAGGGTTGCTATGGGCGATTACAAATAGGAGAGCAAGATGAAAAGGAGTAAAAAACTTTTTATATGGGAAATTATGGTAAGTGTTCTGCTAATGACACAAATAGGGTGCCATATGAATGCACAAAATAAAGCGGAAGAAAGCTTGAAAATAGGGATCACTTTATATAATCAGTATGATACTTTTGTGTCAGCGATGATGAATGATTTGCAAGAATACGCAATAGCACAGGAAAAAGAATGGGAAACAGATATTATAATAGATATTTATAATGCTTCAGGCAGCCAGATTATGCAGAATGAGCAGGTAGAGAAAATGATAGAAGATGGTTGTGATGTGGTCTGCGTAAATCTGGTAGATCGAACAGAACCTACTGTCATTATTGACATGGCTGAAAAAAATAATATACCGGTCATCTTTTTTAACAGGGAGCTAGTAGAGGAAGATTTGGAACGAGGAAATAATCTGTATTATGTGGGAGCAAAAACGTTGGAGTCTGGAATTATGCAAGGTGAAATAGCTGCGGCTATTTTTAAAAATAATGTGAAAGCAGACAAAAATGCAGATGGTATTTTTCAGTATGTGGTTTTAGAAGGCGAAGCCGGACATCAGGATGCCATTGTTCGTACGGAATATTCCGTGTCAACGATAGTAGATAATGGGGTAAGGGTAGAAAAGCTAGGGTATGCAATAGCAAATTGGAATCGAGCTCAGTCACAGACAAAGATGGCCCATATGTTGTTAGAATATGGTGAGAATATTGAGTTGGTACTTGCTAATAATGATGATATGGCACTTGGTGTTGTTGATGCCTTGAAGACGGCTGAAATTCCTACAGAAGAGTGGCCAGTTGTACTGGGAATCGACGGAACGGAGATTGGGATCAAGGCAGTAAAAAATCGGGAAATGGCAGGTACGGTCTATAATGATGCTAACGGGCAGGCAGAGAGAATGCTTGATTTAGCTTATGAACTTTGCATTGGTGGCGAGCTAGAAAGACTTGGCTTGGAAGATGGAAAATATATCCGGCTACCTTATGCTAAGGTTGAGCCGGATGATGTAGATAAGTTTCTCCATTCTCAATCATCTGACAGTAAACCTCACACATAACTTCTCGAAAAGGGGCAAAAGTTTGTTCGAGATGAAAGTTTTTGGGATATTCGGATGTAACCAACAGGATTTCATTTGCAATTTTTTCTGCAACAAGAGAATCCTTGATAGGAACTATTCCAAAAAGAGTCGAGCAATAAGCTTTGCTATCAGAGCAGGAATAAATGAAGTAGATAGCAAAATCACGCCATTCTTCTAAGCGAACAGTATATGCTTCTTCATCTTCATAAGGAAAATCAAGAAGACACAAATCTTTCATATAGCCTTCCAGTTCGCGTTGCATATGCTTTCTTTTCAGGAAGGATACACCGGAAGCACTAGAAGCCTTAATCATCATCCAAGCGCTTAAAAAGGAATCGGTGGTTCCTTGTTTATTTTTAGAAAAATAACGTTTTTCACACAAAGCCTTACGATAGATATCAGAAACAGTGGATAGTCCCTGTTTTTCGATAGTATTTAAGGCTTCTATTTTTTGTGTAGCAGAAGGAATCTCATAATAATGAGCAGGCCAATCTGCCAAATAATCTGTTTTTGGCTGTTCTGTATTGTTTTTTAGAAGCATAACGGTCCTTTCTGTGTGATATATTTCATATTCAAATTATAACATATTTTATATAAAGTATATAGTTATAAGTCTCTTTTATAAAAGGTATAGTAGGTCATTGCATGTAAAAATATTTATGCTATAAAGAATTATATATTGTACAAATAGAATGTATTTTTTGTTTGATTTTTTCGCGTACATATAATGGCTCAAGGCATTCACATTTTTCGCCCAAGCTTAATAGCATATCGTAGTAATAATCATTATCAATAAAAGGAAAATTAACGATGTAATAATCACAACCATCTGGGGTAAAGTTTTCGTAATCACATAAATCAAGTACCCTGTCCATTATAGATTTATGAATGCGGAGTTTAATTACTATTTGTATTGGTTCGACCATTTTTGTAATGTCTAAAATAGGTTTTTGATAGCTTCGAGGAATGAAATTTTTGTCTTTTATTTCTAGTTCTGTCATACGTGATAAGCGAAATAAACGATAATCATTTCTAGTATGACAATATCCTTGAAAATACCAATGATTGCTTTTTAATATAAGTTGATAAGGCTCAACGAATCGTATTGCTTTATCACCATGGTGATTGATATATTGAAAAGTACTTATCTTGTATTTCTAATGTGACTTATCTAGTAGTGGTATTGCAATATGATCATTGAAAAATTGAATCAGCGGCCCCATAAAAAAAGCAGTAATTATCGTACCAATACCGGCAATGGTAGGCACTTGTGCAAGAGTTCCGCCGGAGAATAAAAAGATTCCCACACCTAAGAGTACACATACCAAATCACAGCAAATACGAATATATTTGAATTGACCTAAGTTCCATTTTCCAGATAAAACAATGGCTACGGCATCGTAGGTAGAAACACCTAGATTTGCAGTCATATATAAGGAGGAGCCAAAGCAAATAACTACAATGCCTATAATTAGGCAGAGAATTCGTATGGGCAGTGAAGGCGCAGGTAACCAAATCTGTAAAAATTCATAGGTAAATTGTGTGATATAGCCCAGCAAAAACAGATTAATAAAGGTAGCGATACCAATATTGCGACGATCGGCAAACAAGCTGAATGTTAATAATGCCAGGTTCACCAACACATATAGCGTACCGAAAGGGATGGGAATCCAGTTGTCCAATCCACTCATCAGTGATTGAAATGGGTCTACCCCTAAAGCTGCAATTTTGAATACACCAACACTGATAGCACAAATGAGAACGCCGGCTAATGACATGAAAATTCTTCTTGTTTTCATAGTTAATCCCCTTTTTCTTGTGTTCAAATTTATTTAATTAGTTTATCATGGATAAAATAGTGGAGCAAGTGTTAGTAAGTATTATTTATGCCACTCGCCATGCCACTTGCCATGCCACTCGCCATGCCACTCGCCATGCCACTCGAAAATGCTTGCGCATTTTCTCGTTGTCGGGCTGTCGCCCTATAATAAAAAAGAAAGTCACTCACCTTAGTGAGCAAGCTCCCACGGTGTGTGACTTTCTTTTTTATTGCATGGCTTATAGCTTACGCAAAGTATCTCTTCAATAAACCTTCAAACGCTTTTCCATGTCTTGCTTCATCCCTAGCCATTTCATGAACAGTATCATGGATAGCATCAAGGTTAAGCTCTTTTGCACGCTTAGCAAGGTCAAACTTACCAGCGGTTGCGCCGTTTTCTGCTTCAACTCTCATTTCGAGGTTCTTCTTAGTAGAGTCTGTTACTACTTCACCTAATAATTCTGCAAACTTAGCAGCATGCTCAGCCTCTTCCCAAGCAGCCTTTTCCCAATAAAGACCGATTTCAGGATAACCTTCTCTATGTGCAACTCTTGCCATTGCAAGATACATACCAACTTCTGTACATTCTCCCATGTAGTTTGCTCTTAAATCTTCTAAAATGTCCTCTCTTACGCCCTGTGCTACACCAACAACGTGTTCAGCAGCCCAGCTTCTTTCTTCGCTCTGTACAACGAACTTGTCAGCTGGAACATTACACTGTGGGCATCTTTCTGGGGCATGATCTCCTTCATGAACATAACCACATACACTACATACAAATTTCATATTCATTTCCTCCTAATAATTAAAGTTTTTGTAATTATTCAGAACCTTCATAATTACAAGTTTTCACGTTTTATATCACACTTATTCAGTTGTTTGGGACTTTTTCTCCAGACAGCATTTACACAAGCCATGGAAATAAATATTGTGTCCCTGTATCATCCCATCAAAGTTCTTTCCGGCTTCCTCATCAATAAAAGGCATTTCCTCTAGTTGCAAATCAATCACGCTACTACATGCAGAACACACAAAATGGTGATGTGGCGTGGTATCTGCATCGAAATGGTCAACACCAAGCTCTCCAAAGGAAAGACGTAATATCATACCGTTATCGGCAAGTTGTGTTAGGTTACGGTAGACCGTACCAAGACTAATATTTGGGTATTCCTCTTTTACATGGGAGTAAACAACCTCTGCAGTAGGATGATCTTTTCTCGTTTGTAAAAAAGAAAGAATGGCCGCTCTTTGTCGGCTGTACTTCATAATCATATGCGCCCTCCGCTTTTTCAAGAACTAAATCAGTAATGATTACTGTTATTATATACAGAAACTAATAAAAAAGCAATAGCAAAATCAAAAAATAATTTTAAAATTCATAAAAAAATGATTAAGAAAAATTCAAACTACTATATTTTGGTAGTTTCTGTGCTATAGTATTTATATCAAAAAGAGAAGGATATGATTGTATGAACCTAAAAACGAAAATGATGCTTTTGTTTTTTACCATTATCTTTGTACCATTGCTGTTTCTTACCGTTGCTATTTTTGGAATCAGTATGCACGAAGAGGTTAATCTAATTAATGAGTTGTCAAAAGAAGATGTAATGATAGGAGCCTTGATTAGCAGACGTTTTATGACAAGTCTCGGGTGGTCTACCATTATTATTTTGATTCTGACAAGTACTTTGATTACAGTTTGGGTAAACAAAGATATCTATAAGCCTATTAAACAATTGAGCATTGCCATGAGGAAAATTGCAGAGGGGGATTTTGACTATCGACTTGATCCTATGAAAAATGATGAGATTGGCGTTCTTTATAATAATTATGAACAGATGCGTCTGCATCTTAAGGAAAATGCAGAGGAGAAGGCGCAGAATGAGAAAAAGAGTAAGGAACTTATCAGTAATATTTCTCATGATTTGAAGACGCCGATTACTTCTATTAAAGGCTATGTAGAGGGTATTATGGATGGTGTTGCAGATACGCCGGAGAAAATGGATAAGTACATTAAAACTATTTACAATAAAGCAAACGACATGGACAGGCTGATTAATGAGCTAACAACGTATTCGGGTATTGATTCTAATAAAATACCGTATCACTTCCATGTGATTAATATTGCAGATTATTTTGAGGATTGTGTGGAAGAGGTAGGACTGGATCTGGAATCTAAAAATATTACGCTTAATTATACCAATCTAGCACCGTCGGATACGGCCATTGTGGCTGATCCTGAGCAACTTAAAAAGGTAATTAATAACATTATCAGCAATAGTGTAAAATATATGGGGCATGATAAAGGTGAGATAGACATTCGTATTTTAGATGAGGGTGAATCGATTCGTATTGAGATTGAGGACGATGGAAAAGGCATTCCTGCAAAGGATATAGGAAACATTTTTGAGAGATTTTATCGAACAGATTCTTCTAGAAATTCTATGCAGGGTGGCAGCGGTATCGGACTTAGTATTGTAAAAAAGATTATTGAAGACCATGGTGGTTATGTCTGGGCAACAAGCAAAGAAGGTGAAGGAACCTGTATGCATTTTGTAATTAGAAAGTATACAGAGAAAAACGACGAAGTTACCGTTGATATGTGATGTATGTAGAAAAAATGAGAAAGGAAAAAAATATGAGCAGAATTTTGATTATTGAAGATGAAGAGGCAATTGCAGATTTAGAGAAGGATTACTTAGAACTGAATGATTTTGAAGTAGAAATAGAAAATAGCGGAGACACAGGACTTGCGACAGCATTATCCGAGGAGTTTGACCTAATTATTTTAGATTTGATGCTTCCTGGAATTGATGGCTTTGAGATTTGTAAGCGTATCCGTGAGGAGAAGGATGTACCAATTCTCATGGTATCTGCAAAGAAGGATGATATTGATAAGATTAGAGGCTTGGGACTTGGTGCAGACGATTATCTGACAAAGCCTTTTAGTCCAAGTGAGCTCGTTGCTCGTGTAAAGGCACATATGGCTCGTTATGCAAGACTTGTTGGAACACATACCAAGGAAAATGATATGGTTGAAATTCGAGGTATTCGTATTGATAAAACAGCAAGAAGAGTCTTTATTGATGGTGCAGAAAAGACCTTTACAACCAAGGAATTTGACCTGCTTACTTTCCTTGCAGAGAATCCGAATCATGTATTTACGAAGGAAGAACTCTTTCGTGAGATTTGGGACATGGATTCCATTGGTGACATCGCTACCGTAACAGTGCATATTAAGAAGATTCGTGAAAAGATTGAAACAGATACTTCAAAACCACAGTATATTGAGACTATTTGGGGTGTGGGATATCGCTTTAAATTGTAAAACACAGAAACATGGAGCAATTATGAAAGCAATTATTAAATACGAAGACGATGCAATTTTAGTCATTCACAAACCGGCGGGAATTGCAACAGAGACAGCAAGACTCGGGCAGGCCGATGTAGTAAGTGAGTTAAAGAATTATTTAAAAGCAAAAGGAAAAGGAACCTATCTTGGTATGATACATAGATTGGATCAGCCGGTAGAGGGACTCTTGGTATTTGCAAAGACACCGGAGGCTGCAAAAATACTAACGAAGCAGCTCGAAAATGGTACTTTAAAAAAGTCTTATGCGGCTCTTGTTTCCAGCACAAGAGATAAATCGGATAAGCAGGGTGAGTTAGAGGATTATTTGCTAAAAGATTCCAAAACTAATTTGTCAAAGGTAGTTGTCGCAGGTACACAAGGGGCAAAGAAGGCAAAACTCAGTTGGAAATTGTTACATGATATAGAAAAAGAAGAAGTGGCATATTCTTTAATCGAGGTAGAGATTTTTACTGGACGTCATCATCAGATTCGTGTGCAAATGTCACACGCAGGTATGCCGCTATTGGGAGATAGTAAGTATGGAAATGAAGCATCCCAAAAACTTACAGAGAAACTGGGAATTCGCCATACTGCGTTACTTGCCAATCGTCTGAGTGTGATTCATCCTGTGACAAAAGAGAGAATGCAGTTCGAAATTTCGTATCCAAAAGAATGGCAATTGTAGATTTGTACAAATTTTATATATTAAACAAAAAATATATAAAATATTTATGCGCCGTCAGACAAAATGAACACACCAATCGAGTTGACACGATATTTTTAAAAAAGTATAATTAATATACAAGAAAAGTTCAGTCACAATCTATTAGGCCTTATATCTTGTTGTAGTAGCTCATTTAGGGGGAGTAACTCAAAGGAGGCCATAAGATGAGTATGGATGGAATGCAGAATTGGACAAATTACCTAGAAGTTATGCGTAATCGTCTATTGATGGTCAATGATGTGGAGAATCTGATTGCAGTATTGTCAGACGTTAAGAATATACCGCTGGCCTTGTCAACGATAGAGGATGTTACAGATGGAACGGGACTAAATATGTCATTGTCCGTAATTTGTTCAGAGGTTAAGGTAATCGGCAGAGTCATGTGTTTGGTTAGTGATGATATGTTCACAACCGTGCAACTGAATCTGGATATGGTCAAGAAGATTAATTCCAAGATTTCAGTCGATGGTAAAGGTGTCGTGATGAAGCTGACATTGAAAAATGGCGCAGAGTTCCTATTAATGTTCCACACAGATCATGTGGAAGAGGAAGAATAGAGTACTGTTCACACAGCACTTAGCATTAACGGAGTGAACAGTAACAGAATAGAGCGTCATCATATGGATTTGGAGCAAGGAAGCTGTAACCAGAGAAAGAAATTTCTTTTGTTGCAGTTTCTTTTTTGGTTGGGAATGTTTATAATGAAAAAATGGTAACTGTTCAGCAGGCATGCGCATTTACTGCGTATGCCGTAAGAAGACGTAGATTTTGACACGTAACTATGAAGGTCTGAATAGTTATAAAACATGTTATACAAGCAGGAGAATAATTATGGAATATAAGAAATTGGGAGAATTGAAGGTTAACTGCATTGCTTCAAGCGAGGATTTGGATTTTTTTGGAGTTACTTTAGAGGATTTATTGGATAGAACACAGCAGGGATTTCATTTTATTAAGAAGGTGAAAGAGCTTGCTGGTATGAATCAGAAGATTAGCTGGACAAATATAGCATATACATTACAGATATCTATGTTGGAGGGTGGAAAAATATCTCTTACTTTTAGTGAAGAGATATCGGATTATATCGAAAGTCTGAAGCATTCTATGGTGATGGCAGATCAGGCAACCATGGAGCCGTTAAAGGAGTTTATTACAGCGTTAGAAAATATCGTGGAAGAGGATGCAAGGAAGCTGGTAGCAAGGTTTGAGAAAAATGTACGGCAAACAAAAGAGGATTAGAGGTGTTTGTAGTAGCAAAAGGTGAAGAAATGAATAAATTGTAACAAAAAACGAAAAAATATAGAAAAACATTTCACTTTTTGTGCAAAATATGTTACACTGTCTATTAGAACTGAGGTATATTTGAATAAAATTCGTATTATTTAAAATCGATAAATGATTATAAATATATTGCAATTTATAATCATGAAGAAACTGAATAATTGCGAATAAAAAAAGAAACCATAAGAATAGATGCGTGGAGGTATAGTATGAGGGTGAATAACATGTCTGGTAAATTAGTTCGTTTCTTTTTTGCATTATTGATTGGATTTTTTGTGGCGGCGTTTGCGCCTACTGTATCAACGGTACAGGCTTCTTCCAATACAGTAGTAATTGAAGAAGAACAGCCGGTAACAGCAGATGCGGCAGAAGATAATGCAGGAAGTGGAGCGTTTTTATTATTGGGTGGCATGCTTTTGATTATTATTGCAGTGGTTATTTCAGTAGTAGCAAGTGTTGTTGTGACAGCTCCAATTGCAGATGAAGTATAAGAGAGTAGAAAAAGGAATCCATAATTGGATTCCTTTTTCTACTCTCTAATTGCTGTAGCGTAGTGAGAATAACGTGCGTGCGCTGGCACGCACTATTCTATAGATTAAATAATCATTACAGCTTTCTTAACCTGTTCTCCTTCCACATGGATGGTCATTTTCTGAGAAGAATCTTTTGGCACTGCATAAATGAGCAGTTGTCCGCGATAAGCCCGTCTGCTTGTAAAGGTATAATCCGTAATATCTGCAAGGTCTCCGTTTTCAAGACCTATGAGAGTTCCATTTTCTACCGTTACTTTCAACATGGTGCTGTCATGATAAACGCGGTTTCCCTTAAAATCACACATTGTAACTTCAATCTGTTTTAAAGTACTTCCCGGTGTGGGATAAGCGACTAACTGCATCTGGCAGGCACTGTTTGTACTAGTTAGAGAATGTGTTACATAGCGCTTGGAACGTCCGGATGGAATGATGCCGTGAACCATGAGCTCGCCTGGTTCAAAAGGTATGGTAAGCAAGATACAGTCATGGTCTGCTTCTTTTTTATAAATACCAATGCTTTTTTTGTTTAAGAAGAATTCTGCTTCTTCCAAATTGGTGTAACATTTTATAACAACCATTTCGCCCGGGATATAGTCCCAACACTCAGAAACGGGTGCAAATTCACAAGCTAAAGCAGTCGGATATTCCTCACCCCAAATCGTGCAGGTGCTGTCCTCTTCGCGAATGGTAGCAAGATGTACCATAGGTTTTTCAGACCAAAAACTTTGTCTGCGGTAATAACCTGTTTTTTCAAATCCAGCAAGTGTTAGAAGTCCTGCGCTAGAGCCATGTATAGGCCAGCCATGGGCTTCACCTAAATAGTCGATGCCAGTCCATAAAAATTGTCCGGAAATATAGTCATTTTCTGTGACAGCTCTCCATTGGTTATACGTATGACCATTTTCACTTCCCAGGAATGGTTTATCAGGAAATGCTTCATGGTGTTCTTTATATAGGTGTTCCTTATAATTGAAACCAACGACATCCAATGAGTCGATAAAGCCAAGCTTGGCAGAAGACTCCGGAAATGCAGCGGCAAGAGTTACAGGACGTGTGGTATCTGTTTTCTTTACCATGTCACATAAATGTTTTGCAAGGAAAGTCAGTCTCGAAGCATCCGGGCGCAAAGCATTATACATATGTTCTACAGCAGGCTTGTTGACATCGTTATTACCGGTCGTGGTAGAGAAAGATGCGTGGCAGTATGGGTCATTTGGATAGTCAATCTCATTTCCGATACTCCACATAATAACACTCGGATGATTTCTGTCTCGGCGAATCAGGTCAACCAAGTCTCTTTCGTGCCATACAGGAAAATCGACATAGTAACCTTCATGTTTAGGTGGATAGACATTATGCCCAGTACTCCATTTATTTTTTGGACCTTCCCATTCATCAAAGGCTTCATCCATAACAAAGAAACCAAGAGAGTCACATAAATCATAGAGTTCAGGCATATGTGGATTGTGACTCATGCGGATGGCATTACAGCCCATCTCGCGAAGCTTCATAAGACGACGGTGCCACACCTCAGGAGGAACAGCAGCACCGAGACAACCGGCATCGTGATGTATACAGACACCTTTGAAAATATAAGGTTGTCCGTTCAGGAAAAATCCTTTATCAGGGTGGAAACGGAAGGAGCGGATTCCAACCTGCTGCGTGGAAGAGAGACCTGCGCTTGCGGTTATGGTTCCTTTTGCGGTAACTTTTCCCTTATTGTTATCATATGCAATATATGTCTTTAATGTATATAAATTCGGTTCTTTTGGAGACCAAAGAAGCGGTTTTTTTACAATGCCCTGTGTTTGGATGGACATAATCTGCTGTGCAGGAATCGTCTTTTGTTTACGACTTTCAGCCACCAACTCTCCAGTTTTTGAAAAAAGAAGATTGGTTACGGTAACAGCGCAGGCTTCCTGCTTTGTATTTATAATTTCATTTTCAACAATATAAGATGCTTCGTTTTCTGATACCTTTGGTGTGGAGAAAAAGATACCATCTTTTACAGGATGAACGGCATCCTCAATAACCAAAGAAGCCTTACGCGTAATGCCGGAGCCTGTATACCAGCGTGAATCTGCAATTTCCCTGTGGTCTACATATACAGTAATAATATTTTCAGCATCAAAGCGGAACTGTTGTGTAATATCATAAGAGAAAGAGATATAGCCATTTGGACGTTCGCCTAGATAATAGCTATTACACCAAACTCTGCTGTTTTTATAGATGCCATCAAAATGAATGGAAATCTGCTGTCCTATCCATTCTTTTTTCGGTGTAATATGAATACGATACCAGCCAATACCACCGGCAAGATAGCCCGTACCACTGGAATAATCGCGAGAAAAAGGAAGAGTTACAGACCAGTCATGTGGCAATGTAACCTTCTGCCAGTCAGAATCATCAAACCAAGCTTGCCATGCATTTGGTTCATCACCCAAATGAAAACGACAGGAATGGGAAATAGGTATGATAATGGTATCCATAAAAAACCTCCTTTGAAAAGCTATAGTTCTATTTTAAGAAAGTGGTTGCAAAATTGCAATGCATATTAAGGGGTTGGTAAAGAAAATTATGACAATAATGAATATAACCAGTTGACTTTTTTTACAAGCTGGCATAAACTAACTTCTATATATGAAAGACATGGCTGTGATAAGGAATAGTATGTTGTGGATGCGTCCAGAGAGAGAATCGAAAGGCTGGAAGATTCTTACGCTTAAGCTTCAGAACCTACCTTGGAGTCCTGTATGAAAATACAGCGTAGCACCGGCGATAACGGTATGATGAGTATAATAAAGGGTGGTAACGCCGTACATGGGCCCCTGTTAAAACAGGACTTATGTATGGCGTTTTATTATGCGCATGCGGAAGCAGTGGAAAATGTCGCAGGTGCGACGCTTCAGCGGCGCGAGAATGTGCTTTGCACATTCTTTGTTCCTTTATAGGAAAGTGCTGTAGCGTAGTGGCAGTTAGACAAGAATTTCGTAAGAAATTCTTGCCAAAGTGCGTGCGCTGGCACGCACTATTTGTTCTGCAATTGACTGATTTAGGTGATAAGAAAGGAAGAAAAAAATGGCAAACGACAAGAAACTTGTAGAAGCGATTACATCCATGGATGTAGATTTCGCACAGTGGTACACAGACATTGTTAAGAAGGCAGAATTGTGTGATTATTCCAGCGTAAAGGGCTGTATGATTATCAAACCGGCAGGTTATGCAATCTGGGAGCAGATTCAGAACCAGCTCGATGCAGAATTTAAGAAAACAGGCGTAGAGAATGTATATATGCCGATGTTTATTCCTGAAAGCTTATTACAGAAGGAAAAGGATCATGTAGAAGGATTTGCACCGGAAGTAGCATGGGTAACACATGGTGGTTTGGAACCATTACAGGAAAAGCTTTGTGTAAGACCTACATCAGAGACTTTATTCTGTGATTTCTATGCAAATGAGATTCACTCTTATAGAGATTTACCAAAGGTATATAACCAGTGGTGTTCTGTTGTTCGTTGGGAAAAGACAACAAGACCATTTTTAAGAAGCCGTGAGTTCTTATGGCAGGAAGGACATACCGCACATGCAACTGCAGAAGATGCAGAAGCAAGAACCATTCAGATGTTGAATGTATATGCAGATTTCTTAAAGGATGTCCTTGCTATTCCTGTTGTTAAGGGACAGAAGACAGATAAGGAGAAGTTTGCAGGTGCAGAAGCTACCTATACTATCGAAGCATTGATGCATGATGGTAAGGCATTACAGTCTGGTACAAGCCATAACTTTGGAGATGGTTTTGCAAAGGCATTCGGTATTCAGTATACAGATAAGGACAATACAATGAAGTATGTTCATCAGACCTCTTGGGGTATGACAACACGTTTAATCGGTGCTGTTATCATGGTTCATGGTGATGATTCCGGATTAAAGCTTCCACCTAAGGTTGCGCCTGTTCAGGTTATGATAGTTCCTATTCAGCAGAAGAAGGAAGGCGTTTTAGATAAGGCTTATGAGCTTCGTGATCGTTTGGTTGCACAGGGGTGTCGTGTAAAGGTTGATGATACAGATAAGAGTCCGGGTTGGAAGTTCTCTGAATGTGAGATGAGAGGTGTTCCATTCAGAATTGAAATCGGACCAAAGGATATTGAGAACAATAAGTGTGTATTCGTTCGTCGTGATACCAGAGAAAAGATTGAAGTGAGCCTTGATGAGGTTGAAGTAAAGGCAGTAGAACTTCTTGAAACAATTCAGAAGGATATGTATGAAACTGCTAAGGCTCATATGGAAGAGCACACATACGCAGCAACAAGCTGGGAACAGTTCTGTGATATTGTGAATACAAAGCCAGGATTTGTTAAGTCTATGTGGTGTGGTGAACAGGCTTGTGAAGATAAGATTAAGGAAGAGCTTGCAGCAACAAGCCGTTGTATGCCATTTGAGCAGGAGAACTTAGGTGATACCTGTGTATGCTGTGGAAAACCAGCAAAGAAGATGGTTTACTGGGGAAGAGCATACTAATTTTAATAAGCAAAGAGAGAACTTTATCGTTCTTTCTTTGCTTAATTGTTTTTTTATATACAAAAAAGTAGTATACTATAATAAGAGAAAATCGAGACTATAAAATTCGGAGGTAATACCATGAATATTTTAGTAATTAATTGTGGAAGCTCATCATTAAAGTACCAGTTAATCAACAGTGATACAGAGGATGTGCTTGCAAAGGGACTTTGCGAAAGAATCGGTATAGACGGTAGTTTACTTACTCATAAGACATCTGATGGTGAGAAGATTAAGATTGAAAATCCAATGCCAAATCATACAGTAGCAATTAAGTTGGTTATTGATGCATTAACAGATGCAAACTATGGTGTGATCAAGTCATTGGAAGAGATAAATGCTGTTGGACACAGAGTAGTTCATGGTGGCGAGAGATTTGCTTCCAGCGTTATTATTGATGATGAAGTTATGAAGGCAATTGAAGAGTGTAATGACCTTGCACCATTACACAATCCGGCAAACTTAATTGGAATCAATGCTTGTAAGGAAATTATGCCAAATGTTCCTATGGTAGCTGTATTTGATACTGCATTTCATCAGACAATGCCAGAGAAAGCATATCTCTATGGACTTCCATACGAATATTATGAGAAATATAAAGTAAGACGTTATGGTTTCCATGGTACAAGCCATGATTACGTATCACAAAGAGCAGCAGCCATGTTGAATAAGAAGAGAGAAGATTTGAAGATTATTGTTTGTCATTTGGGAAATGGTGCTTCTGTTTCTGCAGTAGATCATGGCAAGTGTGTGGATACTTCCATGGGACTTACTCCGTTAGAGGGACTTATCATGGGAACACGTTCTGGTGATATGGACCCTGCAATCTGTGAGTTTATCTGTCAGAAGGAAGGTATCACTCCAGCAGAGATGAATAACATACTGAATAAGAAATCCGGTGTATATGGTATGTCTGGAATTTCTTCCGATTTTAGAGATGTAGAAGATGGTGCTGCAAAGGGACAGCCTCGTGCAGTAGCTGCAATGGATGCTTTTTATTATAGAGCAGCAAAGTATGTTGGTTCCTATGTAGCAGCTATGAATGGTGTTGATGTTATTGCATTTACAGCAGGAGTTGGAGAAAACAGCAAGGAAGGAAGAGATGAGATTTGTAAGTACTTAGGTTATCTCGGAACAGAAATTGATGCTGAGAAAAACAACGTCAGAGGAGAAGAGAGAATCGTATCCAAAGAAGGCAGTAAGGTAACCTTGATGGCAATTCCTACCAATGAAGAGCTTGCTATTGCAAGACAGACACTTGAGTTAGTGAAATAAATTCATATAAGATATAAAACCCACGATTTTAATGATTGTGGGTTTTTATTATAAGGATATTTTTATTTATCAAGTAATCTGTTATATTATTGAAATGAGCGCTACTGGAAACGGAGTAAACAGTAATAAATAAACAAAAGTATTTGCAAGAAAAATCAAGTATCTATCTAAAAGATGTAGTAAACTGTTGCTATAAGGAGTGAAGAAAATGTCTGTAAAAACCGTAGAGAATATGGTAGAGTGGGTAGAAGAGAATATAGAGAATGAACCGACTTTAGATAGAATGGCGGTTGAAATAGGCTATTCAAAGTTTTATTGCTCTGCAAAGTTTCATGAATATGTAGGAATGTCCTATAAAGAATATGTTTTAAAGAGAAAACTTTCATTGGCAGCAGATTTATTATTGAAAACAGATGAGCGTCTGATAGATATAGCTGTTAAATATGGATTTTCTTCTCATGAAGCATTTAGCAGAGCATTTCGCAAAAATTATGGTTATTCACCGAGTTATTTTCGGTTAAACAGACCTTCTTTGCGACGATATGAGAAGGTAAATATAGTATGAATTTTTGCATGTAATTATGAAGATACTGAATAATTACCTCTAATAATAAAAAAGAAAAGGAAAAGATAGAAATGATAAAATTGGGACGTAATGATGCATGCTGGTGTGGAAGCGGATTAAAATATAAAAAATGTCATAGTAGCTTTGATGACAAGATAGAAGAGTTCCGTTTAAAAGGTGCTATTGTACCTGACAGAGAGATGATTAAGACCAAGGAGCAGATAGAAGGTATCAAGGCAAGTGCCAAGATTAATATGGAAATTCTTGATTATGTGGGAGAGCATATTAAAGCAGGTGTGACAACCGAAGAGATTAATCAGTGGGTACATGATATTACGATAAAAAACGGTGCAATTCCTGCGCCACTTGATTATGAAGGCTTTCCAAAGAGTGTCTGCACTTCTATCAATAATGTAGTATGTCACGGCATTCCTTCGAAAGATGTTGTTTTGAAAGACGGAGATATTGTGAATGTTGATGTATCGACTATCTTAAATGGTTATTTTTCTGATTCTTCACGTATGTATTGCATAGGTGAGGTTTCGGAAGATAAGAAGAGACTGGTAGAGATTGCGAAGAAAAGCATTGAAGTAGGCTTGGAACAGGTGAAACCTTGGGGCTTCTTAGGCGATATGGGACAGGCAATCAATGATTTCGTAAGAGAAAATGGTTATACCGTAGTGCGTGAAATTGGTGGACACGGAATCGGATTAGAGTTCCATGAAGAACCTTGGGTAAGCTATGTATCGGAAAAAGGGACAGAGATGTTGATGGTTCCGGGGATGGTATTTACAATTGAGCCAATGATTAACATGGGGGCACAGGAGATTTACATTGATGAGGAAGATGGATGGACCGTTTATACTGAGGATGGAAGTCCATCTGCTCAGTGGGAGATTCAGCTTGTTGTAACAGAAGACGGTTACGAGATTTTATGTTGGTAAAAAGGTTCATGAAAAGGAGTAACATTCATGCAGATTCAGTTACCTGAAAAGGTTGAATATATTATTAATACATTAGAGGCAGCAGGATACGAGGCGTATGCGGTAGGTGGTTGTGTACGAGATTCCCTGTTAAACAGAGAACCGGATGACTGGGATATTACGACTTCAGCAAGGCCACAGCAGGTAAAAGACGTCTTTCCAAGAACGATAGATACTGGAATCCAACATGGAACGGTAACGGTTATGATGGGAAAGGAAGGCTTCGAAGTCACTACCTATCGTATTGATGGAGAATATGAGGACAGTCGACATCCGAAAGAGGTCATCTTTACTGCAAATCTCATAGAGGATTTAAAACGCAGAGACTTTACGATTAATGCCTTTGCCTATAATCATCGAAGCGGTATTGTAGATGCTTTTGATGGTATGACAGATTTGAAAAATGGTATTATTCGTTGTGTGGGAGAGGCGAAAGAGCGCTTTACCGAGGATGCGCTTCGAATGATGAGAGCAGTGCGTTTTTCGGCACAGTTAGGTTATGATATCGAGGAAAAGACGAAGGAAGCCATTGTAGAGCTTGCGCCCAATTTAAAAAACATCAGTGCTGAGAGAATACAAGTAGAGCTTGTAAAACTCTTACAATCACCACATCCGGATTACTTAAGAGTTGCTTATGAATTGGGAATGACCAAAGTGATTATGCCGGAATTTGATAAGGCAATGGAGACACCACAGAACAATCCTCATCACATGTACAATGTAGGTGAGCATTTACTTCATACCTTGTTAGAGGTAAGACCTGACCGTTCTCTTAGAATAGCAGCACTTCTTCATGATATTGCAAAGCCGGATACCGAGACAAAAGACAGTGAAGGTATCAGTCATTTTCATGGACACGCAGAGGCAGGAGAAGAGAAAGCAACAGCAATCTTAAGAAGATTGAAATTTGATAATGATACGATAAATAAAGTGAAAAAATATGTAAAGTATCATGATTATAAAATCGAAGCCACCCCCCGTGCTGTTAGAAGAGCACTGAACAAAATAGGGAAAGAGTATTTTCAGGAAGTCCTAGAGCTAAAAAAAGCTGATATGCTCGCACAAAGTACTTATCAACGAGAAGAAAAGGAAGAAAATCTAAGACAGGTAACCGCTTTGTATAAAGAAATATTACAGAAGCAAGAATGCGTATCGTTAAAAGAACTCGCAGTTACTGGAAAAGACATCATTGAGCTTGGTGTGCCACAGGGTAAACAGCTTGGTGCGGTTCTTCAAAGCTTGTTAGAAGAAGTGTTAGAGAATCCACAGCATAATACCAGAGAATATTTATCAGAAAAAGTAAAACAGATGATTGCAGAAGGACTAAATAGCGGGTTATAAAAGGTATTTTTGAATTCCATAAAAGTAGAGTATAAGAAATCTACTTTTGTGGAATTTTTTTCTTTTTATGGACATAGGATAGTGTGACAGAAACTCAGTGGAGGGGATAGAAAGGTGAATGATAGAGCAGTAAGTGTATTGGAAAATTATGATATGGAAGTGACGCGCACCTTTAAAGGGCGTGGAACCATAATATGTGAAACAAGCAATGGCTTTCGTGTGTTGAAGGAATATAAAGGGAATACAGAAAAACTGGAATTGCTGGATTTGTTACAAGAAAATATGAGTGAAACGGTGAATACTGACAGGATTGTCAGAAATAAAGAGGGAGAGTTGTTTTGCAAGGATGCCGATGGAATGGTATACATTTTAAAGGAGCAGATAGATGGCAGAGAGTGTAATTATAAAAGTGAGGAAGAGATTTTACAAGCATTTCGAATCATGTCAAAATTACATTGCGGAATGCGTTATACTGGGGAAATGAAGCAAACACTTCCTGTGCCTTATTATGTGGAGGAAATGGAGAAACACACAAGGGAGTGCAGGCATGCTAGAAATTATTTGCGAAAATTAAAAATTAAGTCGGATTTTGAACGTGCACTATTACGGGAATACGAATATTTTATGCAAAAGGCAGAGGATATTCTAAAGCAGGTGAGAGAGGAAAACAGGGAAGAGTATGAGGATTTTGTGAGATATAATGGATTATTCTGTCATGGAGATTATCAGTATCACAATGTTATCTTTACAAAAAATGACACGTCTATCATTAATTTGGAGCGATTTGCACATGATAGTGGAGTGCGTGATTTTTATCTGTTATTCCGTAAAATATCAGAAAAGGCAGATTGGTCTGTGACTTTAGGTGAAAAAATGCTGGATGCATATCAGGAAAATAGAAGCTTCGCGCCAATAGAGTTAAAGCAGCTGTATTATCGTCTTGCATATCCGGATAAGTTCTGGAAAATTGTTAATTTCTATTACAATTCCAAAAAGTCGTGGATACCAGATAAAAATATGGAAAAGTTGGAAAATTTAATTAAACAGGAAAAAACAAAAGAGAGATTGCTAAAAACACTATTTATTAAATGATAATAGGTAAAACCGCATTGCACTTTACATAAAATATGGCTATAATAAATTGTGCGACAATGTGTATGAGGAGGAGAGTTTTGAAAGTCAAAATACTTAGGAAAAAGATAAAAGAAGTAATACAAGGAAGTTTGCTGGTAGGGACAATGGTTTGTATATTGGGGGGCTGTAGTTTTTTGGATCCTGGTGGAATACAGGAAAATGCTGAAGCGGTACATACTGGTGTAGTAACGGTAACGCCAGGAATGTATGATTCGGAAGATACAGCAATTGTGGTGAATAAAAATACAGAAGAATCAACCATTCAGTTTCAAAATCTTGCAACAGGAAAGCGTTATACTTTGCAATATGATGGTGCAACGGAGATTTATGATAAGTATGATGAAGCTATGTCTTTACAACAGGTTGAACCAGGCTGTATTGTGTCAGCCAAGTTTTATAAGCCCAAAAAGCTTTTGGCGTCCATGAAGGTAGATGGGCAGGCATTACATTTTGATGAGCTGGATAATTATGCACTTGATAGTAAGCGGGGGACTTTGTCAGTTGGAGAAACGGTTTACAATCTGAGCAATCATTTGGTTATCTTATCAGAGGATAATATGGTAGAACTGATGGATATTAATCAGGTAGATGTACTGTCTGTATGGGGATACAATAACCAAATTTACAGTATTAACATTGAACAGGGGCATGGTTATCTGAGATTGCAGAATGATACTTATTTTGTGGATGGCTGGATTGAAATAGGTCAAAAGATTATTAGGAAGATTTCTGAGGATATGCTAATCGTCGTGCCAGAGGGGAAGGCAACGGTTAAGGTAAGTAATAATGGAAGTAGTGCGATACAGGAGATAACTTTTGCTAGAAATGAGGAAATGGCATGGGATTTGGGAGATGTCGAGATAACAGAGGTGCAAAAGGGAAGTATTATTTTTACTTTGGAACCGGTAGATGCAACAGTAAAGATAGATGGCAAAGAGGTAAACACTTCGTTACCGGTTGAGCTGGAATATGGTGTACACCAGATGACGGTAAAAGCGGATGGGTATGATACGCTTTCACAGTACATCAAGGTAAGAGAGCCATCCGCTAATATTGGAATCGAACTGGAAAAGAACGCAAATGCAGATAGTTCGGATGAAGATTCAGAGGAAAAGTCTTCGAATAAGAAAACAACAAATTCGGATTCGGATAAAGAAGGAACAGATAAACAAACTTCCGAGAAAGACACTTCTGATTCTCAAAAGGAAACGTCACAAACAGAATCCAAGAATAAAACAACCTCAACATCTAACGGTAAATACAAGGTGCATATTGATTCACCAACAGGTGCAGAAGTATATGTCGATGGCAATTATATCGGTATTGCGCCAGTCAGTATGAATAAAGAAATTGGTAATTTTGTCATTACCCTTCGTAAGACGGGATATCAGACAAGAAGCTATACCGTACAAATTGATGACGGGGACAGTGATGTAAATTATTCTTTTGCAGAGCTTATGAAGCTGGATTAACTATTCGGCAGGAATACACATTTACTAGGGATTCTGTTAGAAAAGGTAGCATAATTAAGCAAAATCCGTAACTGTTCAGGTAGTGCGAAGTATTTACTGCTGATACCGTAAGAAAATGAAACAATAAGCAAAAATCCATATATGGAAGGCAAGATTAAATGAATAAAAAGTATACATTTGAAGAGTTTGTAAAGATCATAGAGGAGCTTCGTAGTGAGAATGGTTGTCCATGGGATAGAGAACAGACACACGAAAGTCTTCGTTCTTGTATGATGGAGGAAGCGGCAGAGTTGTTAGGAGCTATTCGCATTTATAATCAAACAGGAAATGCAGAGAATATGCAGGAGGAGCTTGGTGATATTTTGTTGCAGGCTGTTATGCATAGTGTAATAGCTGGAGAAGAAGGGCTTTTTACGATAGAGGACGTTATAAGTGGAATTAGCGAGAAAATGATACGCAGACATCCTCATGTTTTTGCAGACAAGGATATAGAAGGAGAAAAGGCTCTTTTGCAAAATTGGGAAGAGATTAAGCGGCAGGAAAAAGAAGGAAAAAGTTGGATAACATCACCGCTTCGTGAGATTCCGGCAGAGCTTCCTTCCTTAACTCGTGGAGTAAAAGTAGCAAAGAAAATGGACAAACTGTCTCAGTATTATGATGTGGAGACGGGTGAAAGTCGAGTTCCGGATTATAATCAACTTGGTAAATTGCTCGTGGAAACGAGTCAGAAGGTGCAACAGCTTTTGGGGGATAGCAATCAGGAAAGTGAAAAGAGAAAACAGGAGTTATCGGAAATGGTAACGATAATGCTTCGTTTTATCTGCCAATTATCCTACCGCGCAGACTTGCAACCAGAGCAGTTATTGTATGATGATATCGAAGCGATAATTGCCCAAACAGAGGAAAAATAGAAAAAAATCAAGGGAAATCCCAAAAAAACAGTATTTTTTCTTGACAAAGAAAGGTAATTCGCCTATAAATAGATATATGCATTAGAGCGTGTGAAATGCCGTGATTTGGGGCAATATCAAGTTCGGACTAGTGTTTGGGCTTATATGCGTGGTGCATGAGATTGTTCTAATAACAAACGACGAATAAGAGGAGGAGTTCACGATGAACAAAACAGAATTAGTAGCAGCTATGGCTGAACAGGCAGATATGACTAAGAAGGATGTTGAGAAGGCATTAACAGCATTTACAGAAGTTGTAGCTAAGGAATTAAGAAACGGTGGAAAGATTCAGTTAGTTGGATTTGGTACATTTGAAGTAGCTGAGAGAGCAGCAAGAGAAGGAAGAAATCCTCAGACTGGTGAGACAATGCAGATCGCAGCAGCAAAGGCTCCAAAGTTCAAGGCTGGTAAGGCTTTAAAGGACGAAGTTAACAGATAATTTTTGTTAATAGATAAGCTTTAAGACAACTGATACAGAAACGTATCAGTTGTTTTTTCGTATAATGAAAGTACTGAATAATTACGAAAGGGATTGTATGAGATTAGATAAATTTTTAAAGGTGTCACGTCTGATTAAGAGAAGAACCGTGGCAAATGAAGCTTGTGATGCAGGAAGAGTATTGATTAATGATAAACCGGCAAAAGCATCGACCAATGTAAAGGTAGGAGATGTGCTGACGATTCAGTTTGGTAACAAAGATGTTAAAGTAGAGATACTGGATGTGCAGGAAACTGTGAAAAAGGATGAAGCAAAGGAACTGTTTAAGTATCTGTAATAATATTTTTCTGGCGAACATATACTTTACAAACGGAGTCTTCGGAGTGTGAAGATATGGAGGATATTACGGGAAGGGGAAGTGCTCCCGGCAGGCACAGGATGGTATTGGAAGGGCGTAAAAGCTGCAGACTTCAAGGAGTGGTTGATGCCCTTTCTTTTGATGAAAATGCAGTAGTTCTGGAAACTGTGGATGGAATGCTTATGATACGGGGAGCTGATTTGCATGTTAGCAAGCTTAGCCTTGAAAAAGGTGAGGTAGATGTGGATGGCAGAGTAGACTCCTTTGTATATACGGAGAAAACATCATTTGCGAAGAAAGGAGAAGGGCTTCTTACCAGGCTCTTTGGATAGTCTATGAGTGAAACGATTATCCGCGAATGGTATTTTCTGTTATGCTCTATGCTGACTGGTATTTTCTTTGCGTTTGTATATGACCAAATTCGCCTGTTTCGTCGTTTATGGAGGCATGGGCGTTTGCTGGTGGATGTGGAAGATATTCTTTACTGGACATTTTGTTTTTTTGCAAGCTTCTATTTGCTTTATTACGGGAATTATGGAGTGGTGCGCTTTTTTGCAGTGCTGGGTGCTGCAATAGGCATGTTTTTTTATAGCAGAACCATAGGTAGAATCTATGTAAAGAGCTTGTATCGTATCATTATGCTATTGCTTGCTCCATATCGGTTTGTGAAAATAAGGTTGACTCGTATTAGAAATCATTTTACAATAAAAATGAGAGATTTGATGAGAGCGAAACGTGGAGAGGGGGAGAAACATGCCGCGAAACCATGTAAAACAAAAAAAGGTGAAGCCTGCATTTCGGCGCAGAAAAAATGAAAACGGGCTTGGAATGGTAATGACGATTAGTGCAATCGTAATGATTATCGTAGTAGTTGGCGTGAACAGTCTTTCCCTAAGACAGAAACAGGAAAAGTATGCTGCAAGAGAGAAGGAGCTTTTGGAGCAGATTGCAGAGGAAGAGGCAAGGACAGAGGAGCTTAAAGAGTTCGAAACCTATACCAAAACCAAAAAATATGCGGAAGAGGTTGCCAAAGATAAGCTTGGCCTGGTATATGAAAATGAAATTATCTTTCAGGAAAATGATTAGCTGCATCTCTATTGTAAAAGGCAAATAGAGATGCAGTTTTTGTCAATAAAAAAACATATTCTGTTACAAGGATTTGACAAAATATGAAGAGTCTGCCCTCTATACTTAACTCCAAGAAAAAGATAAGGGGGTTAAGCAGATGGCAAAGACATTAGAAAATAGACAGGAATTTCTCTTTCCGGAGTATAGCAAGCGTAAACTTCATATGTTGTCAGAAACGTATGGAGAGCTTGCAAGGCTTTATCATAATATACCGGAGGAATCGTATACAAGTAGTGATAGAAAAGAATTGTTGTATCAAAAACAAGTACATGAGAGCAAGCAGATTTTTGCGCAGCATTTAAAGGATATATCAGGAGCACTAGACGAGGTATCACAGACGGTTATGCATGTTAGTACTCCCGTTGAACATAAACGAAAGGCTGTGGTAAGCTTTTTGAGAAAACATGGGATTCAGGTAAAGGAAATCATGTTTTTAGAAGGGGCTCATGGAAAACGTAAGATAAATATTACGGCTAGATTAATGGGAAGACATACCTATTCGGCAGATGAGTTTGCGGGTTTGCTGTCTGTATTTTTTGACAGAAGGCTAGTAGCTGGTGTAGAATCGCCTTACGCGATGACAAAAAACTTTGAAGCATTTTTCTTCGAGGATGAGCCACGATATATGGTGATGAGCGCCATGTCTCGTGCAGTAAAAGAAAATGAGAAGATATCAGGTGATAATTATTCTGTAGAAGAATGTTCCGATGGGAATGTGGTACTGATGATTGCGGATGGCATGGGTAGTGGAGAGTATGCTTGTAGAGACAGTCAGTCAGTCATTGAATTTATGGAGAAATTTTTGGATGCCGGATTCCAGAAGGAAAAGGCATTTTCGATGATAAATGCTGCCATAGCAGCGCAGTCACAGTGCTGTAATCTGACAACGTTGGATTTGTGCATGCTGGATTTGCATGATGGAGAAGCAGAGTTTATTAAGGCAGGAGCGGCTAGCAGTTTTCACAAACGAGGAGGCATGGTAAGAGAGATAGCATCTGATATGTTGCCTCTTGGAAGCTTGATGGAGATAAGTCCAATGAGTCATTCGTTGTCGCTTATGGATGGAGATATGATTGTTATGATGTCAGATGGGGTCACTGATTGTTTTGAGGATGAAAGTGGAAATAGCAGGTTGTGTGAAGTGATTGCGAGAAATCATACGGTTAATCCAAGAGAAATGTCAGATTACCTGTTACAGTATGCAATTAACTGTCAGGGAGGCAGGATTCGAGACGATATGACGATTCTGACCGTAGGAGTATGGGAAACAAGGAATTAGACAAATGATAGAAAAGGTATGGCGCTATGTAGAAGAACAGCATATGTTATCAGAGAATGATTATATTGTGGCAGGAGTATCTGGTGGAGCAGATTCTGTCTGCCTTCTTTATATGCTGTTAGAGTTGCAAAAAAAAGTTCCGTTCTCGATTCATGTGGTTCATGTCAATCATATGATACGTGAGGAAGCAGGAGAGGATGCGGCGTATGTAGAGGTGCTATGCAGGCAGCATAGACTACCATTTACGCTTTTTTACCGTGATGTAGAGCAGGAAGCAAGAAAAAGAAAGCTTTCCTGTGAAGAAGCAGGAAGACTACTACGTTATGAAGCATTTTATCAGGTTATACAGGAGTATGCTGGTGGGAAAAGAGGCAAGATTGCAATTGCTCACAACAAAAATGACAGTTGTGAGACTTTTTTATTCAATCTGTTTCGAGGAAGTGGTTTACAAGGACTTTCGGGAATTCGCCCGATAAGAGAGAATATAATCCGTCCAATTTTATGCATGGAACGAGGAGAGATAGAGGCCTTTTTAAAAGAAAAAGAAATTTCTTATTGCATAGATAAGACGAATTTAGAAGATAATTATACAAGAAACAGAATACGTCATCATATTTTGCCTGTAGCAGAGAAAGAAATCAGTCGAAATGCGGTTTTGCATATTAGTGAAGCATGTCAGCGTATGCAGGAAGCCTATGATTTGATTCAAGATTTGACTAAGCAGGCATGCAAAGATTGTGTCAGAGTAGATGAAAAAGGATGGCATGTCTTGGAGAAGCCGTTTTTAGGTCTGCATAAGACAATTCAGAGTTATTGTTTACGTGAAGTTTTGGCACAGGTAGCAGGAAGCAAAAAGGATTTAGAAGCAGTTCATATCCGCAGTTTACAGGAGCTGATGGAAAAGCAATGTGGAAGACAATTGGATATGCCTTATGAGATTGTGGCGAAACGTGAATATGATGGAATATGCTTGACAAGAAGACAAGAAATACAATCAGAATGTCTGGATGAGCATTGGATGGGGCAGAAAGAGATACAGCTTCTTGAAGCAGGTAAGACTGTTTTTATTTCATTATCAGAGCAGGAGGAGCTGGCTATTGTTCTTCATAAAGACTTTGAGTGGAAAAATATTCCCGAAAAAACGTATACGAAATGGTTTGATTATGATAAAATAAAAAATAATATTGTCGTAAGAAAACGAAAAAAAGGAGATTTTCTTACAATTAATACAATGAATCAAACAAAGTCTTTAAAGGCGTATTTTATAAATCAAAAGGTGCCAAAAGAGGACAGAGACAAGATCTGGCTGGTGGCAGATGAGAGTCATATCGTTTGGATTATAGGTGAGCGTATCAGCAGTTTCTATAAGATAAGTGAAGCAACAGAGCAGGTAATAGAAATAAAATACATAAGGAGGAAGGAAAATGGCTGAAAGAGTAAAAATCTTATTATCAGAAGAAGAAGTAAATAAAAGAATTTCAGAAATTGGTGAACAGATTAGTAAAGATTATGCAGGAAAACAGGTGCATTTGGTGTGCGTATTAAAGGGTGGAGCCTTTTTTATGTGTGAGCTTGCTAAAAGAATTACGGTACCGGTATCTATGGACTTTATGTCTGTATCCAGTTATGGAGGAGATACCAAGTCGAGCGGTGTTGTTAAGATTGTAAAGGATTTGGATGAATCGCTTAAGGACAAGGATGTTATTGTTGTAGAGGATATTGTTGACTCCGGAAGAACACTTAGTTATCTGTTAGAGCTTCTTGAGCAGAGAGGACCAAAGAGTCTTTCTTTATGCACACTTTTGGATAAGCCGGATAGACGTGTTATTGATGTGAAGGTGGATTATACAGGTTTCCAGATACCGGATGAGTTTGTGGTAGGTTATGGTCTTGACTATGACCAGAGATACCGTAACTTGCCATATATCGGAGTGGTCGAGCTTGATTAAATATTACAGGATAGAAGGAGACACAGAGTGGGAAAAGGTGCAAAAGGATTAAATCTATATTTTGTTATTATTTTAATCCTTCTTCTCGTGACCGTATGGGTTAGTACGATTCAGGAGAAAGGGGATAGTTATACTAGAGGAGAGTTAGTTAAGCAGTTAGAGGCTGGAGATGTAGTTAATGTAGAAATACACCCCAATGCGCAGGTACCGACGGGTTCGGTGGATGTATATCTAAAGGGTGGACATGTAAAGACATTGTATGTATCAGATGTTGTAGAGATTCAGAATTTGCTTGCAGGCTATAATATTGATCCGGTAGTGGAGGATGTGCCGCAAGAGAACTGGTTTTTAACAGATATGCTTCCGATATTGCTGATAATTATTTTTGGTGTGTTCATGTTTGTGATGGTGAATGCGCAGAATGCGAATAACAGCGGTGGTGGCAAGATGATGAACTTCGGCAAGAGCCGTGCAAGATTGTCTACCGGAGGAGAGATTACACTCAAGGATGTAGCGGGACTTCAGGAAGAAAAGGAAGATTTAGAGGAAATCGTTGATTTCTTAAAAGATCCTGGAAAATATACAAAAGTTGGAGCTAGAATTCCAAAGGGTGTTCTGTTAGAAGGCGCTCCAGGTACTGGTAAGACAATGCTTGCAAAAGCAGTTGCCGGTGAAGCCAAGGTTCCGTTTTTCTCCATTTCCGGTTCAGATTTCGTAGAGATGTTTGTTGGTGTTGGTGCTTCTCGTGTACGTGACTTATTCGCAGATGCAAAGAAGAATTCACCTTGTATTGTTTTTATCGATGAGATTGATGCGGTAGCAAGAAGACGTGGAACCGGTATGGGCGGTGGACACGATGAAAGAGAACAGACCTTGAATCAGCTTCTTGTAGAGATGGATGGTTTTGGAACCAATGAAGGTATCATCGTTATGGCGGCAACCAACCGTGTAGATATTCTTGATCCGGCGATTTTAAGACCAGGACGTTTTGACAGAAAGATTAGTGTGCAGTCACCAGATGTTGGCGGTAGAGAAGAGATTTTGAAAGTTCATGCAAAGAATAAGCCATTGGGCGAAGATGTTGATTTGAAGCAGATTGCTCAGACAACAGCAGGCTTTACCGGAGCAGACCTCGAGAATTTGTTAAATGAGTCAGCGATTCAGGCAGCAAAAGATAACAGAGCTTATATTTTGCAGGATGATATCAAAAAATCATTTATTAAGGTTGGAATCGGTGCAGAGAAGAAGAGTCGAATTATCTCAGAGAAAGAGAAGAAGATTACGGCTTACCATGAAGCTGGTCATGCGATTCTCTTCCATGTATTGCCGGATGTAGGGCCTGTTTATACGGTATCTATTATTCCTACAGGACTTGGGGCAGCAGGTTATACGATGCCACTTCCTGAACGAGATGAGATGTTCAATACCAAGGGTAAGATGTTACAGGATATTATGGTTTCCTTAGGTGGACGTATCGCAGAAGAGATTATCTTTGATGATATTACAACAGGTGCATCCAGCGATATTAAGAAAGCTACTAAGGTGGCAAGAGCTATGGTAACGCGTTTTGGTATGTCTGAGAACATCGGTGTTATTAACTATGATGAGAATGACAATGAAGTCTTTATCGGTAGAGATTTGGCTCATACAAGAAGCCATTCTGAAGCAGTTGCAGGTGCAATTGATGCAGAGGTAAAGAGTATTATTGATGACTGCTATAAGAAAGCAAAAGATATCATTATGCAAAATGAAAATGTGTTACATTCTTGTGCAAAGCTCTTATTGGAAAAAGAGAAAATTAATCGTCAGGAGTTTGAAGCATTGTTTGAAGCGTAATAATAGGAGACAGGCAAAAGGCCTGTCTCTTTGCATCTTATTGAGTGCATATAAGGATGAAAGTAGTTCTTATGCAGTTTTCACAAAGGGTGTTTGTGAAAAAGTGACAAAAAACGATAATATGAATTGTAAAATTTGTTAAATGTTAGGATAGACGAAAAAAGGGTCAATTGCTATAATATCATTTGTAACCCCCCCAATATATTATATAGTTTTTTGCTATACCCCATAAGAAAGAAATACCTTCTCTAAAAGAGACAGCATTTAAAAGCTGTCTTTTTTACTTTATAGGAAAGTGCTGTAGCGTAGTGGCAGTTAGACAAGAATTTCATAAGAAATTCTTGCCAAAGTGCGTGCGCTGGCACGCACTATTTTTACTTTATAGGAAAGTGCTGTAGCGTAGTGGCGGTGAAATGCATTAATTACAGAAGGTATTTAGCAGCTAAGCTGCTTGTATCTGGTGCAGTAGCCAGATGTCTTTCTAATTAAGAAAGGAAATAAATGGAAACAGTTAGATTTGATGAATTGAATTTATGCCCAGAGATTCTTCGAGGAATTAAGGAGATGGGCTTTGAAGAAGCTTCCCCAATACAGACACAGGCAATTCCTGTTGCGATGGAAGGCTATGATATTATCGGACAGGCACAGACTGGAACTGGTAAGACAGCTGCATTTGGAATCCCTGTATTAGAAAAGGTAAGCCGTAATAAAGAGGTAAAGCATCCTCAGGCGTTGATATTATGTCCGACCAGAGAGCTAGCAGTACAGGCGGCAGAAGAGATTCGAAAGCTTGCAAAGTATATGCATGGTATCAAAGTGTTGCCGATTTACGGAGGACAGGATATTAGTAAGCAGATACGTGCACTTAAGGGAACACAGATTATTATCGGAACACCGGGACGAGTGATGGATCACCTTCGTAGAAAGACGATTCGTTGCGACCATATGAATACAATTGTACTGGATGAAGCAGATGAAATGCTGAATATGGGATTCCGTGAGGATATCGAAACGGTTTTGGAATATATTGCAACAGAAAGTCTCCAGACCATTCTCTTTTCTGCAACTATGCCAAAGCCGATTATGGATATTACGAAGAATTACCAGAAGGCGGATGCAAAGCTGATTAAGGTAGTGAAAAAAGAACTTACGGTTCCTAAGATTGAACAGTATTATTTGGATGTGAAGCGTAAGGATAAGATAGAGGTTCTGACAAGATTACTTGATTTCTATGAGCCAAAGCTTTCTCTTGTTTTCTGTAATACCAAGAGAATGGTAGACGAACTGGCAGAAGTTTTAAAGGGAAGAGGCTACTTTGCAGAAGGATTACATGGTGACATGAGTCAGGCACAGAGAGACCGTGTTATGAAGAGCTTCCGTAATGGTAAGACAGATATTCTGATTGCAACGGATGTGGCTGCTCGTGGTATTGATGTAGATGATGTAGAAGCGGTATTCAACTATGATATTCCACAGGATGATGAGTATTATGTGCACCGTATCGGTAGAACCGGACGTGCAGGCAGAACAGGACGTTCCTTTACCTTTGTAAAAGGAAAAGAAGTTTACAAGCTAAAGGATATTATGCGTTACTGTAAGACAAAGATTCTTGCTATGAAGGTACCTTCTTTAAATGATGTGAATCAGGTTAAGATGGAAAAGCTTATGGATAAGATTTCCACCATTATCGAAGAAGAAGATTTGACAAGAATGATTAACATGATTGAGGAGCAGGTAAACGAGGCAGATTATACCGCTATGGATATTGCAGCTGCTTTCTTGAAAATGTATCTTGGTCAGAATGAAGCACCAGAAGAGGAAGATGCTAAGAGCGAAAGCTTTGACTTTGATAATACAGGAGCAGAGGAAGAAGGAATGGCTCGTCTGTTTATCAATATCGGTAAAGCACAGAAGGTGAAGGCAAAGGATATCCTTGGTGCAATAGCAGGCGAAGCCAATATCCCAGGAAAGCTTGTAGGGGCCATTGATTTATATGATAAGTATACCTTCGTAGAAGTTCCAAAGGAACACGCAAGAGCTGTTATGAAGGCAATGAAGAATGTAAAGATTAAAGGTAAGGCAATTAATATCGAGCCTGCTAATGCAAGATAAGAAATGAGAAAAAGGAAATGCGTAAAGTGATACGTGTTTCCTTTTTTTGTATTAAGAAATTGCTGTAATGTAGTGGTAGTTAAACAAGAATTTCGAAAGAAATTCTTGCCAAAGTGCGTGCGCTGGCACGCACAATTTTTATAAAGAATGATAGAAGTTTAGATTTGGGTATTATTTTATGATACAATAATAAAATGAATGATAGGGAGAGTAATATAATGAAGAATATATTAATTGTTGAGGATTCGCAGGAAATAGTTGAATTAATAAAGATTTATTTAGAGCAAGAAGAATACTATGTTTTTGTTGCAGATGATGGGAAAAAGGCTATTAATATTTTTGAGCAAGAAGATATTCATTTAATTGTATTGGATATTATGCTTCCAGAATTAAATGGGTATGAAGTTATAAAGTTGGTTAGAAAGCAGAGTAATGTTCCTGTAATTATTTTATCGGCTAAAAATCAAGATAATGATAAAATTTTAGGGTTAAATATGGGAGCAGATGACTATTTGTCTAAACCTTTCAATCCTTTAGAATTAGTAGCTAGGATAAATGCTCAAATAAGACGTTTTTATGATTTGGGAGGTTCAAAGGAAACGCAGCAAGAAGAGATTAAGATAGGGAATTTAACTTTGGATCAGCGTGAGTGCAAACTTTATAAGGGTAAGAAAGAAATTGATTTAACATATACAGAATATAAAATATTAAAACTTTTTATGAATGAACCTGGAAGGGTGTTTACTAAATCGCAAATTTTTGAGCTTGTATGGGAAGAAGAATATTTGTATACAGACAATACTGTTGTTGTTTATATAAGTAAGTTACGAGATAAAATAGAAGAAGATTCTAAAAATCCACAAATAATTAAAACGGTAAGAGGATTGGGGTATAGATTTGAAAAGTAGAAGAACAAATATAAGTAAGTTGCTTAAAAAGAATTTTATAGTATTTTCAATAATTATACTTATTGTATTTTGCGTGGCAAATTTCTTTATTGAACTGATGGGAGATAAGTATTTGTTAGTGGAGGCGCAAAAGTACTTTGCTAATTCGTTATTTACAGAAGACTATTCTAATATGGAAACGGAGCATATTAAGAGTATTGGTGGCTGGGTTAGTATACTGGATGATAATATGCAGGTTATATATACAACAAATAGTGACGAAATAAATGAGTATTCACAACGCCAATTAATTGAGCTTACCAAAGGTGAACTTCTAAGAGATGGGAGAAAAATGTATGCTAGTATGGAGTATTTCATTGATGGATTAGGATATGAACGGTTAGGACTTGTTTTTATTCCGTCAGAGAACATACAGGTGACTACTACAATATCCAATATGAAAAATGGTGTTAAAAATATTTTAATCATATATATAGGAGGCTTATTGGTGATAATAGCTGGTTATATTATGACAGTATGTGGGCTTTCTTATTATATGAAAAAGGAATTAACAAATCCTATTTCTATGTTAATAGATGCATTTTATGAGATGAGTATGGGGAATTATAAAGTACGACTTGACTTTGAATCGGTGTCGGAATTTGTTGAAATAAAGAATTCTTTTAATGGCATGGTAAAGAAATTATATGATATGGAAGAAGAAAAGAAAAATGTGTATCAACAAAGACAGCAATTGCTTGCTGATATTGGTCATGACTTGAAAACGCCGACGACAATAATTCAAGGATATTCTACTGCAATCTTGCAAGGACGAGTATCAGATGAACGTAAAGAGAGATGTATACAGATTATCAATGAAAATGCAGTAAATATGGGTGAATTAATTGATTTACTTTTGGATTATACAAGATTTGATTGTGCAGATTATAAACTGACAATGACGCATTGTGATTTAGGAGAATATTTGAGAAGAATTATTGTAGAAAAAATAAGATTGTTTGAAGACAATAATATTAACCTTAAAATTGATATACCGAATGAGGTTATAGATGCAGAAATTGATTTAAAAATATTTAAACGAGCCATTTTGAATTTACTTAATAATATATTGCAGCATAATCCCTCAGGAATAGATGCATGGATTTGTCTTACCAAAGAAAAAAAGATTGTTATTGCAGATAGTGGAAATCCAATACCAGAGGATATAGAGGATAAAATCTTTGAGCCGTTTGTATGTGGGGATAAAGCAAGAAATCCAGACAAACATAATAGTGGTCTTGGATTATCGATAACAAAAAAAATTATAGAAATGCATAATGGCAGATTATATCTTGAAGGTGAAAGTGGAGAGTATACAAAGGCCTTTATTATTGAACTGTAGATAGGATATATGTAAGAATGCAGATGGAAAGAACAGTCAAATAAGAATTTTCTTCCTTGGAGTCTCTCCAAATTTAGAAAATATGTACATAACAGACATCCCGATTTCTTTGTTGAAATCGGGATGTTTTTATGTAATTTTAATATTTCATAATTATAATATTAATGTTCGAGAGATATGATAGAAATATCATAGTGTTATTTAAAGCAAAAAGGTAGTAGTACCAGTGTGTGTAGTTGCGTTAAGGAGATGTGAATCAAAAAGATGCTTATCGTTCGATGATATATAATTACCATTAGGATTTGATGGAAAGGTAAAAAAACTTGGGAGGGATATGATGAGTGCTTTGCAAGTGGATGGATTAACTAAAAGTTATGGAGAGAAAAAAGCTTTAGATAATTTTTCAATGCAAATAAGCGAAGGTGAGATTGTTGGGCTTGTTGGAAGAAATGGTGCAGGAAAGACGACTTTACTTAATTGTATTGCTGGAAATATATTTCCAGATGCAGGTTCCATTTTTTTTGATAAGTACAATTTGTTAAAAGAAAGTGAAATTAGGAAGGATTTTGGAATATTAATTCAACCTAGCTTTTTAGATTATATGAATACTTATGACAATTTGAGATTACTTCAGAATGCGGTTGGAATATGGGACGAGAAAATAATACGAAAACAGTCTGATGAAGTGTTGAAAATGGTGGGTTTGGAGAATAAAGGAAAAACATATGTAAGATCATTTTCTTTTGGGATGAAACAAAGATTGGGGTTTGCACAAGCTTTGCTAAATGGACATAAGTTTATGATTTTGGATGAACCATTTGTGGGATTGGATATTAATGGAAGAGAAATGGTGAAGGAACATATTAGAAAAATTGTGAAAGAAAAGCAAATAGGTGTAATATTTTCTGACCACAATTTGGATGAAGTTAGAAGTTTGTGTGAAAGGGTAATTGTAATAAAGGATGGGCAAAAAGTTTATGATAAAGGATTGGAAGAAGAAAGTTTATATGAGATTATCGTACAGAATATAAGTAAAGAGTTTGTAGAGGCAATTTCAAAAATACCAGGAATAGAAATTGATAGAGATAAAAATAGCCTTAGCTTTAAAGGAAGTGAAAGAATTAACCAAGTCCTTGTAGAAAGCATGGCATATACTAGAATTACTTCTATAAAGGTATCTGAGAACAATTTAGAAAAATTATTGAAAGGAGATACGGAATGAAGGATTTAGTAAGAATAGAATTAACTAAGATTGTAAAACGAAAAGATTTTTTGTTAATGATTTCCATGATATTTATTCCTATTATGTATTCGATAGGTCTTGCTATGAACGCAAAGTCATTTACCTATGTAGGTAAGCAAAAGGTATATGGTTTGTCCTTTGCTTCAGAAATGTATACGTTTGTTTATATGTGTTTTATTTATTTTGTTATTCTTTCTGTATGTGTCGTTCGGTCTTTGAAAGGAGAGATAGAAAATAAAAGTATTCAATTGTACGCACAACGAGTCAATAATAGAAAGAGATTATATTTGGCAAAAAATATTGCATATGTAGCTTTGGTAGTAGGTAATGCTTTTGCTTTTATAGTTATTTCAATTGCTTGCTTTTATCTCTTTTTAATAAGAAGAACAGATATCGCTGTTTCACATTTGTTTAAGCGTGGAGAAATATTATATTGTTTTGCAAATATAACAGCTATTTTGTTGTGTTTCGTATTTACAGTTAACATTTCACTGTTTTTAAGTGCATATAGAAAATCTTTTGAAGCAATGGGGATATTTGTTTTTATATGGCTTGCATTCATGTATTTAAAAGAGTTTTCTTATATACAATACTTTGTTCCAATATATTATGTAGAAAAAATTGTAAATTCGGATATTAGAAAGTGTGATTGGAAAAGTTTATTGATATTACTTATTCTCGTTTTTGTGTATTCAGTAATAAGTATCGTTTTGGGGTGGAAAAAAATTGAAAAGAGTGATTTATAATGAAGCGAATAAATATAGAAATATTCTAATTTTGTATTCATAACTCACATGAATAGAGCTATTGTTTCATTTCATCTACAATATGTTGGGAAGTCTGTAGGAGGGAAAGGTATGAGTATTAAAAGAAATTTATGTACAAGTATTTGTATTAATGTTTTTGTATTGGGTGTTTTTCTATTAATGCTTCAGCAATTAGATGTGTTTATGCAATTATTGTTTTCATTTGCACCAATTTTAATAAGTATTGTTGTTTCAGCATTAATAAATTATGATAAAGCCCTTGAAAAAAATAATTATCTACAGTGTGCAGGTATTTATGCAGGATTAAATTTTATATATTTAATTGTTGAATATGTATGTATTGCGGCGGTTAAAGATACAAATGATATTTATGAAGTTAGTCAAAAGTATAATTCAGGATATGTAACAGTTTCTGAAAATAATTCACCGATACTTTCTATTATTATTTTTTCAGTTGCTTCATTTGCTATTCATTATTATGTTATGAAAAAAGTAGGAAGAAAAGTAAAACAATAATTCATCAAGAGGAAAAAGTATGTTTAATAGAACAAATAGAATAAGAATAGTGATGTGTACATTTTGTCAACTATTTTATAATATCTTTAATGTCCTTTTTGCATGGATTATTATGCACATTACAGATTCATTGGTACAGGAAGATAGAAGTATATTTGTCAGTTATATAGGAATAGCTGGTGTTTGTATCGGTTGTCAAATTTTATTTAGTTTTTTATCGGTTCGATTGCAGAATAAGATAAGGAAGCCCTTGTAGAACTGATTAAGCTTCGTAATGAAATGCGGAAGGATGAACTCATGGATGCAGTTATTAAAAGCGAGCATTCTTATGAAGAAATCATGGCATTCATAAGAGGCACGAATGAAAGCGAGGACGAATAAATGCAGGAATATTCAAGAATGCTAATTGAACAATACTGTATGACCCATCGGAAAACAAAAAAGAGTCAATTTTTATGGGATCTTGTTGAGCTTTCTTACAACATGGAATGTGAGCCTGAAGAGTGGGAAGCATTGCAACTTGAGCGCTATATAAATCAGGAAAGAAATCCGGAGTTGAGAGAAGCGCTTGAAGACTTGGATGAATTTATGTTTGGATAAATAGTAAACCCTATTGAACAGCTCTAGAATAGCAACACAGTAGGGTTTTGATTTTGAGTGGTAAAAATACTGGAAGTTAAGAGTAAAAATGACTTAATGCATTTTCATTATAGGAAGTGTATTAAGTCATTTTTTAAGTAATAGGAAATTGTTGTAGCGTAGTGAGAATTAGACAAGAATTTCTTAAGAAATTCTTGCCAAAGTGCATGCGCTGGCATGCACTTTTTTTATAGAAAATGCTAACAAAATTAATACATACTAACAAAAAATATATATATAAATTGTATTGACAATTGAAAGAAAATGACATACTATGTTTATGCAAGATGTATCGAGACTCGACATGTTTTGTGTCGACATGTCGAGGAGAGGTATATAAAAATATTATATTTGAATTTATGTAACTATTTAGATAGGTCGAAGCATTTACTGCGGAAATCGTAAGAAAATGACACGGTACGCAAAAATTCTATCGCTGAAAGCGATTTTATTAGATTAGCGTGAATAGTAACAGTTGTTGCATAAGAGGAAAGGAGAAAAAGATGGAAGAGAAGCTACAAAAAAAGTATTGTCCGATGACAGAAACAATATTTTACACCCTGTTAGCTCTTTTGGAGCCCAATCATGGCTACGGCATTATGAAGTTTGTCAGAGAGCTTACAGAAGAAAGAGTAAAGATGGGAACGGGAACGCTATATACCATGTTGGGGCGTTTGGTTGATGATAAGATGATAACCGTAGTAAGTGAGATGGATGGTAAAAAGACTTACCAGATAACGGAAGACGGTAAGACCTTATTGCTGATGGAACAGAAGCGGTTGGAGCAGCAATGCGAAAACGGAGAGAAAATACTGAGAGAACAAAAGTAAGAGCACATTTTGGGAGAGATAGAGAGGAAAATAAGGATGAAAAAATTTAAAGTATTTCTTAGTTTAGTTAAAGAACGTGATTGGCTGGAAGAAATGGCAACAAAGGGCTGGCTGTTAAAAGATATGACACTCGGAATGATTTATCATTTTGAGAAGATTGAGCCAAGCGAAAAAGTATATGAGATTGATCGTTTTACCGTACTTCGCAAGCCGAAGAAGAATATGCTGTTAGCCAGAAAAACAGCACTGGATATTGCAAGTCAATCCGGGTGGGAAGTAGTAACACATGATGAAGACATGAATTACTACTTTGTAAAGGATAAAGCGGGCGATGAGAGCGACGAATTTTACGATGATGCAGAACTAAGAAGGGAAAGAGCAGAGAAGTATAGAAGACATTTAACCTATGATGTGTTAATGGAATTATTAGGTGTAGTACTTTTTGCATCGGTTGTATGTTTGCTAGGGTTTGGAGTATTAGAGCTTTTAGGAGATTCTGCAGAATCGATATGTGGTCTGGCATGGGGATATCTTGTATTAGTAGCTTTTTTTAGTGGGTATTCTTTATTTGCGCTTTGGTATGGTGATTGGGTTTATGAGGAGCTTTGCTTAAGTAGAGAGGAATGGGAGCAAAGAAAACGCTTTGGAGAAAAGAGAAAATTCAGTAAGACACAGAATCTTTTAAGATTTCTTCAGGAGAAGAGTGCGCAAGGACTTGTTCTTACCGATTATAGTGATGGAAAGTATTTGTTTGAAGAGACAGAGACAGATTTTCAATATGAGATAGATACCAAACAAGCGCTCGTGAAGAGATTAAAGGTGCAAGGGAAGAAGTATCATTGGGAGAGAAAAGACTGGAATCTACAAAGCTTTCAGTGGTATGAGATGAGTATTGCGGAAGCACAGAGCAGAGGTTTGGAGCTAGTATGTATCATTGATGGAGAGACATTAGTATATAAGCGTAATTCTGAGATACAAGGACAGGATTTATTGTGCGATGCCGATTATAATGAGTCGATGGGATGGAAACAGAAGGTTTTGTCAAAGGGTTGGATAGGCTTATTGCCTTTTGTGATTGGTGCTGTAATTGGATTCCTTTGGGCAATATTAAATTAGTATGGAAAGATTGATTGGAGTGAGACAAAATGGAATGGGTTGGATTCATAGCTTTAATGATATTAATATGCTATTCTTCATATCCCGATAAAGTAAAACGTCTGGAAGCAAAGGTGAAGAAGTTAGAGAGAAAAGAAAAAGGAGAGAATGCTATGTCAAAGTTGATAAAAGAATTAGTAAATAGAAATTGTAAGATGAGAACAGGAGATGCACTTCAACTTGTAGGAAGTGATAAGTTACAGTGTTTTGTACTGGATGCAGATGATGAATGGATTAAGGTTCGTTATGAAGACAAGAAGAAAAATCAAGTGGTAAAGCTTTTGAGAATTGAAAGTATTGAAGATGTGGAGATTGTGGAAGAAGAATGTTAATATGGAGAAGACCTTCCAAAGGGACAGTGCTTTAAGACAGTGACTTTGAATACAGGAATGCTGTTATTTGGCTCATTTTGGATTGTGCAGATAGTGCCCCAGCTTTTTCGATGAGAAAAGCGAAGTAAATTCGCAAGAATAGGAAGAAGAGAGATTTATGGCTTCTAAAACAAAAGATATGACACAGGGTTCACCACTTGGCTTGAATCTGACATTTGCGCTGCCTTTAATGGTGGGGAATATATTTCAACAATTATATACGGTAATCGATACCATGGTGGTAGGTCAGGTGCTTGGTGTTGGAGCACTTGCGGCAGTTGGCGCTGCGGACTGGACGAATTGGATGATGTTAGGAATTGTGCAGGGGTTTACACAAGGTTTTTCTATTCGAATTGCTCAGGATTTTGGAGCAGGAAAGACAAAGAGGATTCGTAAGGATATAACAGCTTCTATTATTTTGTCAATAATACTAGCAGGTGCTTTATTGACCATAGGACAGATATTTTTGCAGCCATTGCTACATATTATGAAGACACCAGAGGGTGTTATTGGTGGTGCTACTTTATATTTGCGGATTATGTTTGCAGGAATTCCAATTGTAATGGCATATAATATGCTCGCTTCCATATTGCGAGCATTTGGCGATAGCAAATCGCCCCTTTATGCAATGGTAATTTCCTGTATTATTAATGTTGTACTAGATATTACCTTTGTAGCCTTTTGGAATATGGGAATTGCAGGAGCGGCGATTGCGACCTTAATTGCACAGAGTTGTTCTGCGGTTTATTGTCTTATTGCGTTAAAAAAGATAAGAATTGCTAAGCTAGAATGTGAAGATTGGAAGGTAGATAAAGAGCTTTGCCTAAATCTTATGAAGCTTGGCTTTCCCATGGCTTTTCAAAATGCAATTATTGCCATAGGTGGTATGATTTTACAAAGTGTAGTAAATGGCTTCGGTGTTCTGTTTATTGCAGGATTTACAGCAACGAATAAGCTCTATGGTATTTTAGAAATAGCAGCAACTTCTTACGGTTATGCTATGGTTACTTATACAGGGCAGAATCTGGGAGCAGGTAAGATAGACCGAGTGAAAAAAGGACTGCGTGCGGCTATTATTGTAGCGGCATTTACCTCTGCCATTATTTCGATTTGCATGCTTGTTTTTGGAAAAAATATATTAGGTCTGTTTATATCGGGAACGCCGGAAGAAATAACGGAAACAATAGAGATTGCTTATCGATATCTGTCTATTATGAGCTACTGGTTGCTTGTTTTGTATTTTCTACATATTTATCGCTCGACCTTACAGGGATTGGGAGATACCGTGTTACCAATGGCTTCTGGAATTGCAGAGTTTGTTATGAGAACAATGGCAGCGTTCTTTTTGCCAACACTGATAGGGGCAGATGGAATATTTTATGCAGAGATACTGGCGTGGTTGGGAGCAGACGTGATTTTGTTGTCGGCATATTATATTAAGATGCACAAATATGCTTTAAAAGCTTGTTAAAGGCAGTAATGAGAACATATGATGATATCGAATAGAATGATATTTCAGCATAGTTGTTAAAAATCAGACAAAAACAATAAATTGTCTTTATAAACTGTATATTTATTGTTATAATAATGTACATGAAGATTAATATATTGATGTAGGTTTTTCTGTGATATGGAAAGGCATGGTGAGGTTTCGTGTACGAATTTACAAAGGATTGTCTGGTAGGAGTAGAAAAAATTGATGAGGAACACCGCAATTTTTTTTCTATCATTAATGAAGCTCAGAAGAGATTAACAACACCCGGAATTGATGTAAGCATAACAGCAAAGGTGATTATCAAGGAATTGCGCGATTATGCAAGTATACATTTTGCGCATGAAGAAGCATATATGAAGGAAATCAAGGACCCGGAGCTTGCTTCTCAGAAGTTAGAGCATGCTGATTTTACGGCAAGAATGAATGAGATAAGTATCGAAGGGCTTGATGATGAGACAATCAGAAAAAATATGGGCGAGTTATTGCAATATTTGTCACGTTGGTTGTTTAGACACATTATTGGAAGTGATACTTTAATTGGTAAGTTTGAGTCGCCATTTGCTTTTACCTCTAAATATCATACAGGAATTGAGCTGGTTGACCAAGAACACCAGAGATTGTTTGAGATTATTGCAGATGCTAACAAAGTAATTCATGCAGATTTATTACATGATAAGTATGATGAGATTGTGCGCATATTATCAGGATTAAAAGATTATACGGAAGAACATTTTCATGACGAAGAGGCCTGTATGGAAGAAATGGGTTATCCAGAGCTGGATAAACAAAGACAAGCGCATGAAGCTTTCGTAGAAAAGCTTGCAGAGATAGACTTTGATTCCATGGATGATAATCAGCAGGAATATTTAGAGCAATTAATTGATTTTCTGTTGAATTGGTTGTCGGTACATATCTTACACATGGATAAAAAAATTGGTGAATATGCTAATTCTCAAAAATAATGTCAAAGATTTAAGAAAAATAGTTGCATTTTAAATGAGAATGTGATATAAATAATCGTTGTCAAGACATCGTCTTGCTAATGGATGGATTCCCGAGTGGCCAAAGGGGACAGACTGTAAATCTGCTGCAAATTGCTTCGGTGGTTCGAATCCACCTCCATCCATTTGGTTTGCGAAGCAAATCAATTGTACAATGTACATGCCGGCGTGGCGGAACTGGCAGACGCACAGGACTTAAAATCCTGCGGGACTTATACTCCCGTACCGGTTCGATTCCGGTTGCCGGCAGTAATATGTAAAAAGAGAATGTTCAGAGTACTGAACATTCTCTTTTTTGTTCGTTAGGAAATTGCTGTAACGTAGTGGTAGTTAGACAAGAATTTCGTGAGAAATTCTTGTCAAAGTGCGTGCGCTGGCACGCACTATTTTCATGCAATAGGTTTTGATGGTTTGATTGGTGGAAACGGAGCTTATATTGGAATGTAAGGACAAAGCAATGGAAACTAGCATTTTCATTGCTTTACTATTTTAGGTGAGGTAAAATAATAATAGATAATTTGTAACGGTTTCATACTTTTTGAGTTATGAAAAAAGGTATAAAGAGCATAAAAAGGAGAAGTCGACAATGAAAGAAATCAGATTACCATCAAAAGATGGTGTTCATAAGCTACATGTAGTAATCTGGGAACCTGATGCAGAAGTAAAGGCAGTATTACAGATTTCTCATGGTATGATAGAAATGATTATGCGTTATGACCATTTTGCTAGATTTTTAAATACAAAGGGAATTCTTGTTATTGGTAATGATCACCTAGGACATGGAGAAACTGCCGGATGTGATGAGGATTTAGGCTATTTTTGCCCAAAGAATATGAGTGAAACAGTGGTAAAGGATCTTCATTCTGTAACGGAATATGCCAAGAAAGAATATCCAGATGTGCCATATTTTTTATTAGGACACAGTATGGGTTCTTTTATGGCAAGACGTTATCTGATGACCTATGGGAAAGAACTCACAGGAGCAGTTATTGTGGGGACGGGGGCTCAAAAGAAACAAGATTTATTAATGGGAAAAATTGTTTCATCATTCATTCAGCTTTTTAAGGGAGCAAGACACCGCTCTATGTTTATGAAGAATGCATCTTTTGGAAGCTTTAATGAGAGATTTAAAAGGGATGCGCATTCATGTGCATGGCTGACTAGAGATGAAAAGGTATGGGAATTCTGTGCTAATCATAAGTATTGTAATTTTGCGTTTACTATAAACGGCTATAAGACTCTTTTTGATGTATTAAGCTTTATTCAGAAACGAGAAAACATTGCAAAAATCCCGAAAAAACTTCCCATTTTTATGGTTGCAGGAAGTGATGATCCTGTAGGTGATTATGGAGTGGATGTACAGAAAATATATGAAATTTATAAACAGACAGGTATAGAGGATATTTGCATTAAGCTTTATGAAAATGACCGCCATGAGATTCTTAATGAACTGGATAAGGATGTTGTATATCGTGATATTTATAATTGGTTAGAAGAACACATGTAAATGTATAGAGCATGTTGAAGTGTTAGGAAATACTTAATATTTACAAAGTTTATATCGTAACGAACAAGCCGATATTTCATATATAGAAATATCGGCTTGTTGACAAATGTAGCAAAAAAAGAATATTATGTAAACCAAAAAAGAGAGTGAACGGATAAAAGGAGTGGTGAGTAGTGTGAAAAATAAATTTTTCACACGCAAATTTGTGCCTGCGGCTCAAAGTTTGCAGGTGCAGGAAAGGCATGGGTATTAATATGAAAAAGAAAAGAATCAGACGCAGAAAACAGGACAAGCACTACCTCAAATAGTTTTTGAGACTGTAAATAAAAATTGGTGGAATACAGATAAAAGTGACGTTGTCGTAAATGCAAACTATCAGCGTATAACGGTAGAAGGTGAAGGATATGAAGCATTAGCAGAATCCTTGGAAGGATTTTCATCTATGAGGGAAGAGAATTTAACTCGTATTGCAGAAAATAGTGTTTCGACAGTAGAAAAAAATCCGGAAAGTGATACATATTATCATCTATTTACCAGGTATTCTAGTACCAGAGTAGATGAGCGCATTGTAAGTATTATGGAAAATACCAATAACACAAATGGAGCTACACAAAATGGTATTTGGATGCATCAGGAATGACATTCATTTTCCAAAAGGATGAAATAACAGATGAGACTGCTTTTGCAACAGTAAGCTTTAACCAGTTATCGGAGTTTATCAAGCAGGAATACCAGCTTAACAGTAATACTTACGTTGCAAAGCTTCCGACCAATGGAATGTTTGTGTACGATGGAGCTGGGCAGGCGTCACATAGCTTAAGATTGAATAGAACAGTGATTTCTGAGTATATGGATAATAAATATGAGATTCGTTTAAATAGTAATACGCAGGAAATAGGAGAATACATTTATCTGGAGGATGCATACCTGATTCAAAAGGAAATAGGAAAAGTATTTTTATTGCTGACCATGAATATGGCATCAGATGATTACATTACAACGGTATATGATATATCAACTGGGGAATTAATACAAACGGATAAGCAAAGTGATATACATTTTGATAGTGCACCAATAAGTTCTCAGAGATTAGAAATGGCAGTAAATCTTGATGTATTAGGAAGTTATGTAACACAAATGGACTATTGCTTGGATGATTCAGGAAAGCTTATTCCACAAAGTAATGTTTTTCGAGTAATGAATCAAGATGAAAATGCATTTTATATGACTACCATCAAGGAACTTCCGGTAATTATGGAAGGTAAGGAGACTGTACTTCCGGTAGGAACAAGAATTTGTATTACAGCAACAGACAATCAAGGTGTTGCCTATTTCCGAGTAGAGGAAACGAAACAGGAAGGTGAGATTCACTATACGACTTCCGAGGATGAATGGGGATGTAGTATTCAGGGAATAAGTGATATGGAATATTTTGATATGGTGCCATATGCTGGATAATTAAGAAGTAAATTTATTCTTGAATAGAGTGACAGTAACATAATAAGCAAGCTGATAAATGTAGAGAATAATATCAGCTTGCTTTATTTATGTAAATATGACAGAATAGAAAAGTATTTCGTAACCAATATAGTAATAAAAGGTTACGATATTTAAAAAGAAGGAGCATAGTAATGAAAGAGAGAAATTCATTTTCAGGGTCGCTTGGTTTTGTTCTTGCGGCAGCAGGCAGTGCGGTAGGTTTGGGTAATATATGGAGATTCCCGTATCTTGCAGCAAAAGATGGCGGTGGACTATTTTTGGTAGTATATGTAGTCCTTGCCTTGACGTTTGGTTTTACTTTGCTTAGTACAGAAATTGCAATTGGAAGAAAGACGAAGCTTAGTCCACTAAAGGCTTATGCCAAGATTAGCAAGAAGTGGAAGTTTTTGGGCGTGTTTGCTTGTTTGGTACCGTTTATTATCATGCCATATTATTGTGTAATAGGCGGTTGGGTTCTTAAGTATTTCGTGGCGTTCTTGACAGGAAATGGTGTGACAGCAGCCGGAGATGGTTATTTTACAGGATTTATTACGGGAAATATACAACCGATTGTTTTTACAGTTATTTTCTTAGTTGCAACTGCATTTGTTGTTTTTCGTGGTGTAAATAAAGGTATTGAGTCTTTTTCCAAGATTATTATGCCAGTATTATTGGTTCTGATTATTATTATCGCAGGATTTTCTCTTACCATTAAGCATGAAGATGCAACAGGAACCGTAAGAACTGGTTTAGAAGGTTTTAAAGTTTATGTGGTTCCTAACTTGGAAGGAATGACAGTAAAAGGCTTTTTCACGATTGTTATGGATGCTATGGGACAGCTTTTTTATAGTTTAAGTGTTGCAATGGGAATTATGGTAGCGTACGGCTCTTATGTACGTGATGAAGATAATCTCATGAAGTCGATTAATCAGATTGAGATTTTTGATACTGCCGTAGCGTTTCTTGCGGGTGCTATGATTATTCCTGCAGTTTATACCTTTACAGGAACAGAAGGTATGCAGGCAGGTCCAAGTCTCATGTTTGTATCTCTTCCAAAGATTTTTGAGGCAATGGGACCTGTTGGAAATGTAATAGGATGCCTGTTCTTTGCTATGGTTTTATTTGCGGCAATTACAAGTTCGGTATCTATTTTAGAAGCCATTGTAGCAAGTTTAATTGATCAGTTCCATATGTCCAGAAAGAGAGCTACAGCAATTGAGACGGCAGTTGCATTGGTATTAGCGGTTATTGTATGTCTTGGCTATAATGTATTCTATTTTGAAGCAAAGCTTCCAAATGGCGCAATTGCACAGATTTTAGATATTATGGATTATGTAAGTAACAATATCTTTATGCCGATTGTGGCAATTGGAACTTGTATCTTGATTGGTTGGATTATGAAACCAAAATATGTTATTGATGAAATAGAAAAGAACGGTAGCAAGTTCGGAAGACGTAAACTTTATATCGCTATGATTAAAGTGATTGCTCCGATTTTACTACTCGTTCTCCTATTAATTTCGCTCGGCATTATTGTTTTATAATAATTCGGATTGAAAACTTAGTTCTTCCAAATGCGAAGGGTTTCGATAAGCTTACGCTTGTCGGAATCCGACATGGAAGCAACTAACTCCATGATTTCATGGTCGAGAGCAGTTGCCGTATAGCTCTCATCCATACAGCCAACCAGACTATCTAAAGTAGTGTTTGTTAGTCTGGCAAAATATACAAGCATACGCAGGGACATGGCAGTTCTGCCATTCTCTACATTACAGATATAGCCCGGTGTTGCATCTAAAGCCTTGGCTACCTGTTCCTGCGTCAGATTATTATCAATTCTTATTTGTCTGATTTTCTTGGCAAGATTCACATCTGTATTTGATTTCATAATTCATCCCTCGTCTTTCGTGCTATTTCATTATGTTTTCCTAATACTAATTAAATTATATTGTAGATATAAAGCGAATGCAATATAAAAACTATGAAAAATGTATAAAATTTTTTCTGACTTTTACAAGAGAAAAACGTGAACTGTGGAACAATATGTGGTAAAATAACTATAACTGCTCGTAAAGGACTAAGTTTGTTGCTGAAATGCGGTAGTAGGGCAGAAGGAGGAAGTATATGATTCATATATGGAAAGATATTAGGAAAAGTTATTCTATTTCATCATTTATTACCTTAATACTTGGAATTGTGCTGGTTGTATGGCCAGATTTATCAGGAGCGCTCATGTGTTATATGCTTGGCGGAGCGCTTATCTTAATGGGAGCAATACAATTGTTAATTTATCTAAGAGGAAATAGACAAGAGCTTTCTAGCAGATTTAAGATGATGATGGGCATTGTTCTTGCATTACTTGGTATCTGGATTTGCGCAAAACCTGAGATTGTTCTTGGACTCATTCCGGCAGTTCTTGGAATGGTATTGCTGATGCATGCGGTGCAAGATTTAGGTTATACGATTCAAATTAAAAATTCCGGAGTAGAGAGATGGTGGGTTGCATTAATTGCTACACTGATTACTTTTGGGCTTGCTGTTTTTCTCATTATAAATCCATTTCTAGCATTTGAATTGGCAATGATTTATATTGGAATTGGTCTTATATATAACGGTATTTCTGATTTGGTTTTGGTAATTCTTGCAGGATATTATAAAAGAAATGCGGACAAGCGTATTCGTGAATTTGCAGGAACGGTACAAATGGAGGATTCTGCCAAAAACTCATCAAAGGATTAAAAGTTGTTCATAATAACAAAATAATATATAATATTTATAAATCTCAAAGGAGGGAATTCACATGATAAGAGTCGGTATGTTAACAAGTGGTGGCGATTGTCAGGCATTAAACGCTGCAATGCGAGGAGTAGCAAAAGGATTACTCAATTCCAAGGAGCAGGTTGAGCTGTTTGGTTTTCTGGATGGCTACAAAGGTTTGATTTATGGAAAGTACAGAGTATTAGAGGCTTCTGATTTTTCTGGAATCTTAACAAAGGGTGGAACGATTCTTGGAAGTTCTAGAATGCCATTTAAGAACATGCGTGATCCGGATGAAAATGGACTTGATAAAGTCGAAGCTATGAAGCATAATTATCATAAGCTGAATTTGGATTGTCTGGTTGTTCTTGGAGGAAATGGAACACATAAAACAGCAAACCTTTTAAGAGAAGAAGGGCTGAATGTAGTAACGCTTCCGAAAACCATTGACAATGATCTTTGGGGAACGGATATGACCTTTGGTTTCCAGAGTGCGGTAGATATTGCGACACAGTGTATTGATCAGATTCATACAACAGCAGCTTCCCATGGACGAGTATTTATTGTAGAAGTTATGGGACATAAGGTTGGATTCCTGACGTTGAATGCAGGTATGGCAGGTGGCGCAGATATTATTCTGATTCCTGAAATTCCTTATGATATTGATAAAGTAATTGATGCCATTAAACTACGTAATGAACGCGGTAGCAAATTTACCATTCTTGCAGTAGCAGAAGGTGCTATTTCCAAGGAAATGGCAAAGCTTTCTAAAAAGGAATATAAGAAGGCTATGGAGAATTCTAAGTATCCAAGTGTCTCTTATGAGATTGCAGACCTTATTCAGAAGAAATCCGGCATGGAGGTTCGAGTTACCGTTCCAGGGCACACACAAAGAGGTGGAAGTCCGGATTCCTATGACAGAGTATTTGCCAGTCGTTTAGGAGCAGAGGCAGCTAAGCTTATCCTAAAGGGTGAATATGGATATATGGTAGGATATGTAAATAGAGAAGTAGTAAAGGTTCCGTTAGAAGATGTTGCAGGAAAACTGAAAATGGTTGATCCGGATTCTTCTATTATCGAGGAAGCAAAAATGTTAGGAATTAGCTTTGGAGATTAAGATAGTAACGAGAGATTACAGAATCGGGAAGGCTTCATGTCTTCCCGATTTATATGTACACAAGCGCAAAAGGAAACAAGCAGCGTAGCTGCATGCGCTTGGTACGGCGAGCAGGCTAGAGCCTGTTCGATTATTATGGGCGCGCAAAAGGAAACAAGCAGCAAAACATATAGGGTAGAAAAGAAGGAGTAAAGTATGTCGTATACGGCATTGTACAGAAAGTTTCGTCCTGATCAGTTTGAAGAGGTAAAAGGACAAGACCACATTGTAACAACATTAAGAAATCAGATTATGGCAGACCGTATTGGCCATGCATATTTATTTACGGGTACAAGAGGAACAGGAAAAACCACAATTGCAAAGCTTTTTGCAAAGTCAGTTAACTGTGAGAATCCGGTTAAGGGCAGTCCTTGTGGACAGTGTAGAAGCTGTCAGACCATAGCAGCAGGAGCAAGTGTAAATGTCATTGAAATCGATGCTGCATCGAACAATGGTGTTGACAATATTCGAGAAATCATTGATGAGGTATCCTATTCTCCGGTAGAAGGAAAGTTCAAGGTGTATATCATTGACGAGGTGCATATGCTTTCTATAGGAGCATTTAATGCACTATTAAAAACGTTAGAAGAGCCACCATCTTATGTTATTTTCATATTGGCAACAACAGAAGTGCATAAAATACCTATTACCATTTTATCAAGGTGTCAGAGATACGATTTTAAAAGAATTAACATCGAGACGATTGCAGACCGTTTGCGTGATTTGATGCAGCAGGAACAGGTTGCAGTTGAAGAAAAGGCGTTAAAATATATAGCAAAGACGGCAGATGGCTCTATGCGAGATGCGCTTAGTCTCCTTGATCAGTGTATAGCGTTTCATTTTGGTGAAGAACTGACGTATGACAAGGTTTTGGATGTGCTTGGTGCGGTTGATACAGGAGTATTTAGTAAGTTGTTAGAGTTGATTATAGCGCATGATATTCCAGGGTGTATTTCGCTCTTAGAACAAGTTGTGATGCAAGGACGAGAGCTGTCGCAATTTGTAACAGATGTAACATGGTATCTAAGAAATCTGTTGCTTGTTAAGACTTCGGATGCAGATATTGAAGATGTAATAGATGTTTCCAGTGATAATCTTGCAAAACTGCGAGAAGAAGCAGAAAGTATGGATGCAGAGAAGATTATGCGTTATATTCGAATCTTTTCTGAGCTGTCCGGACAGGTAAAATATGCAACGCAAAAGAGAATCTTAATCGAAATGACATTGATTAAGCTCTGCAAGCCTGCGATGGAAACAACCAATGATGCGGTGGTAGCAAGAATTCAGGATTTGGAAGAAAAAATGGAAAAAGGGATTGTCCAAACGGTTCCAGTTGCGATACAATCAACAGAGACTATTGTAGCAGAAAAGGTTCCACTGCCAAAGGCAATACCAGAGGAGATTAAGGAAATAGTGAGCAATTGGTTTTCCATTGTTGCACAAACCTCTCCACCATTAAAGGTATATCTCAAAAACGCAAAATTGAGTCTTGGCGGAGACAATAGTCTGGTCGTGGTAGTAGAGGATGGATTACCTTATGATTATTTGAGTAATCCGGAGAATCAGTCACGAGTGGAGGATATGATATCCAATCATATTCAAAAAGAAGTAAAAATACGTGTACAACGTGTAGAGCAAGGACATCGTTTTGAGGAAAGCTATGTTGATTTGGCTCAAGTCATCAATATGGAAATTGAGATTGAAGATGAAGAGTAATTGTTCTATAGGTCTAGGTGACACCGAAAAATAAGTTAGGAGGATATAAAAATGGCAAAAAGAGGTGGATTTCCAGGTGGAATGGGTATGCCTGGTAACATGAATAATCTGATGAAGCAGGCACAGAGAATGCAACGTCAGATGGAAGAAGGACAGAAGGAATTAGAAACAAAGGAATTTACAGCAAAGGCTGGTGGCGGAGCTGTTGAAGTTACGGTATCCGGCAAGAAAGAGATTTTAAATGTAAAGCTTTCTGAGGAGGCAGTAGATCCAGATGATATCGAAACCTTACAGGATATGATTATTGCAGCAACAAACGAAGCATTAAAGCTTGCAGAAGAAGCAAATAACGAGCTTATGGGCAAGATGACAGGTGGTCTTGGTGGAGGATTTCCTTTCTAATGGACTTATATAGTGGATATATTAATCAATTGATTGAGCAGTTTGCAAAGCTTCCTGGTGTTGGCAATAAGTCTGCTCAACGACTTGCACTGCATATTATTAATATGCCGCCAGAGCATGTGGAGCGCTTTGCACAAGTCATGGTAGATGCAAGGAAAAATATACATTACTGTCAGTGCTGTTATACTTTAACCGATAAAGAAATTTGTCCAATCTGTGCAAATGAGAAAAGAGACCATAAAACAATCATGGTGGTTGAAAATGTTCGAGACTTGGCTGCATATGAGAAGACAAATAAGTTTGAAGGGGTGTATCATGTACTACATGGTGCGATTTCTCCTATGTTAGGAGTAGGCCCTGGAGATATTAAATTAAAAGAGCTTGTAAAGCGATTGGAAGAGGATATTGAAGAGGTTATTATTGCAACCAATTCCAGTCTTGAAGGCGAGACTACAGCAATGTATATTTCCAAGCTGATTAAACCGACTGGTGTAAAAGTAACACGAATAGCCAGTGGTGTTCCGGTAGGTGGGGATTTGGAATGTATTGATGAGATGACCTTGCTTCGAGCCTTGGAAGGTAGAGTTGAACTGTAGTATATGAAGTATGCGAAAATTTTAAAGCAAGAATATGCATACAACAAGAGTGAGAAAGGTATGATGATGGGGATGGCAGTAACATGCAAAAATTTTGGAAGTACAAAAGAAGGTCAAGAAGTAAAGCTTTATACCATAGAAAATAAGAATGGTATGGTCGTAACAGTAACAAATTATGGCGTGAATATTGTAAATGTTATTGTTCCGGATCAGAATGGCAAGAAGGAAGATGTTGTGCTTGGTTATGATACCGTAGAGGGTTACTTTACAAATGGTAGCTTTTTTGGTGCCACTATTGGGCCAAGTGCGAACCGTATTGCAAATGCAAGCTTTATGATAGATGGTGTAAAGTACCAGCTTATTGCAAACGATGGTACTAATAATTTACATAGCCATGAAGAACTTGGTTATCATAAAGCATTGTGGAATGCTGAAGTACAGGGTGAAAATAGTGTTTTGTTTTCGATGGAAGATGCAGATGGAAACATGGGATTTCCGGGTAATAAACAGGTAAAAGTTGCGATTACCCTTACAGATGCAAATGAGCTTAAGTTAGCATATCATGTATCTGCAGACAAAAATACACTCATTAATATGACAAATCATTCCTATTTCAACCTTGCGGGACATGACGCGGGCCAAATTGAAAATCATAAGCTTTATATTAATGCTTCTGCATATACACCAGTTGATGAGAGATTGATTCCGACAGGAGAACTAGCAAGTGTAGAAGGTACTCCGTTTGATTTTAGAGAGTTACATTTGGTAGGTGAGCGTATTAATGAAGAAAATGCTCAGCTCAAACTTGGAAAAGGTTATGATCATAACTGGGTTATTGATGGTTGTGATGGAACGATTCGTAAAGTTGCAGAGGTTATTGAAGAGACAAGCGGAAGAAGTATGGAAGTATATACTGACCAGCCAGGTATCCAGTTCTATGCAGGTAACTGTATAACACCGGTTGGTGGAAAAAATGGCGCATTCTATGGAAAAAGAAGTGGACTTTGTTTAGAAACACAGGTATTTCCGGATTCCATAAATCAGGAAAAATTCCCGAATTCTGTTTTTGGTCCAAGTAAGGATTATGAAGCAGTAACAATCTATAAGTTTAATTGGTAAAAAGAAATATAATGAGAAGCTTTTGTGTTTTTATGCAGAAGCTTCTTTTTGTTTTTGACTACACTACTTCGACAAATTCTGCGGATACAACGTGCTATAGTAGAAGCAAAATTGGTGAAAGGCGTGGTGGATGATGGACAGGCAGCAGTATGATAGAAAAGAAATTCCGGTAAATGCAAGGGCTGTAGGAAATCCTATGGGGATGAATGTGTTGTACTTAGAAGATTATGTACATACTTTTATCAAAAAGGTTATTAAAAATGACGAGGATGAAAATGGTTGTAAAGTTTTTCTGTACGGTTATGAGTTTGATGAAGAAGAAAAACATTTTTTTGTTGTTTCAGGAGCATATCAGTATGAAAGCAGGTATGATAGACCGGAAAAAGTAGAGGCACAGTTTTTTTCGGGAAGTAAATATTTGGGAACAGCAAACATACATAGTGATGGTGTATCGGAAATGAATATGGAAATAATTCGCGAAGGAGCAAGAAGTATTGTTTTTAAGAGTTTTTATATTTATTATGACCAAAATGAAGAAATGCAGAATTATCTTATTGAGTGGAATCTGGAACATAGAGAATATCGTAGTAGGACGGAGCGGGAGGATAATGTAAGGTATGGCAGGATAGCGCAAGCATACAATAAAGAAGAAGTGAGAGTTGGTTTCTTGTGGAATGCAATGAATGTGTTAAGTATTGGATTTGTAGTATGCATTGTAGTTTATGGAATAATAAGTATAAATAATTATTATAAAATGAAAAACATGGAGGACAAGATTTCCTATATTGTGACAACCATGACAGAAAATCAAGATTTTATAGAAACGACGGCGTTGTTTTCAGAACAAAAGGAGGTGTTTCAAACAGAAATTGTAGAGGAAGCGAATGTTGAAGAAAGTATGACGTCAGAGGGAATGGTGGAAGAAGAAAATACCATTGAAATGGAACAAACAGTGATAGAATCAGCTTCTATAGAATGGATACAAGAAGAACAAACAATAGTAGATGAGCTAGAATCAATGTCAGCACAGGAAACAATTACACCGGATGTGACAGAAGTGTCGGATGATACTGCGATTCTTGCAGAAGCAGCACCGATACCGCAATATTATGTAGTCCAACAAGGAGATACACTTCGTAGTATTTGTGTTAGTGTATATGGAAATTTAGAAAGAGTGGAGGAAGTTTGTTTGCAAAATGGAATCACTGACCCAGACAGCATTCTTTGCGGGCAAACACTTTTACTTCCCTAAAAATAGTGTTATACTGTTCACATTGACACTGTGAATTTTTAAAGTAAGTACAAGATAAATGAGGATTATCATGGCAGATATAAAAGACTTTAAGAGAAATCAATTTCTGGTAAAAAAGGAAGAAAAAGAACCAATAAAAGAAAGTGGTTCTTTGAATAGCCGGATTGCAAGATATAGAATAGTAACGTTTTATAAAATATGTGCGGTGCTAGGTGTTATAGCAACGATAGCGCTTTATGCATATTTTGATTGGAAGAATACCGTTTATACAGACTATGTGGTACAACAAGAGTATGCTTGGAAAAGATCAACGGAAGCACATAGTCTGAATTTGAATGGAACACTTTTTACTTACAGTAAGGATGGTATGAGCTGTACTGATAATCATGGCAAGGTAATCTGGAATCAGACTTATGAGATGCAGAATCCGATGGTGAGAACCTGTCAGAATGTGGTAGCGGTAGGTGACTATAACGGAAGAACGATATATGTATCGAATAGTGAAGAGATTATGGGAAGCATAGATACCACGATGCCGATTCGCGATTTTTGTGTTGCAGAAAACGGAGTGGTGGCAGTAGTGCTTGATGATTCCAAAGTAACAGTAATCAGTCTTTATAGTGTGTCTGGTGAAGAACTTGTGGATTTTCGAACTACCATGAGTAAGTCGGGATATCCAGTTGCGTTAGACATATCAGATGATGGCGGTCAGGTAGCAGTTTCCTATCTGAAAGCGGAAGGCGGAGAAATGTCTACAAGTGTTGGATTTTACAATTTTCTATCAGTAGGGCAGAATTATACAGACAATCTGGTAGCAGGTTATGGATATGCAGATGCAATCGTTCCTGTGGTTGAATTTATGAATCACGAAAGTGCGTTTGCAGTAGCAGATAATCGTTTGATGTTTTATCAGGGACGCCAAAAACCAGAAAATATTGCCAATATTATGATTAATAATCAAATACAAAGTGTATACTATAATGAAAAGTATGTAGGACTTGTTTTTCGAAATATGACAGGAGAGTCTACATATTCTCTTGACATATATGATGCTTTAGGGAACAAAGAAAAAACAATACATTTTAATCAAGAGTATAGTGAAATTGTGTTTTGTGAAGAAGCCATTCTTATCTACAATGAAGATGAGTGTAGTATTTATGACTGGGAAGGTAAGGTAAAGTACGAAGGGGTCTTCAAAGAGAGGATAGAGTGTATTCTTCCATTAGGAAACATAGAAAGATATATATTGGTAACAAATGACAGTATACAGATGATAAAATTACAATAGAGGTAAAAATGAGTATAAATATAGTTTGGATTATTGTGATAGTCTCAATGCTAACAGGAGGCGCTGTAGGATTTAAAAGAGGATTGATAGAAGGGATTATGCGATTGGTGACCACACTGTTGGGGATTATCGTATTAGTAATATTGGCAAAAGGAATTGGAAACTTTTTGCAAGGAAGCTATATTAATGTATTGATGGCATTTATATTGCTTGCGGTTTTGCGTATTTTTCATAGGATTGGCAAATTAATATTAGATTCTTGTAAGCTTGTAAGTAAATTGCCGGTAATACATAGCCTTGATAAAGTAGCAGGAATGATATTGGGCTTTGTGGAGGCTATTATATTTATTTGGCTGGTATTTCTTTTTATTGCGGTAATGAATCCGTTTGGAATACAAGAGTGGTTAATGGAACAAGTAAATCAGAGCGTATTTTTGTCGCTATTATATAAAACAAATGGATTGATTTTAATACTTCAAAAATTTTTAAAAATATAGTTGACAGATGAAAGACAAAATGATAAGATAAAAATCGCTCTTGAGAAATAAAAAATTTCTTTAAGAGACAAAAAAATAAAAAAGTTGTTGACAAAGACAAAATGATGTGTTATTCTAACAGAGTTGTGTCGAACAAGATAACAAACATAGAACATTGACAAATAAACAGTAATGCAACCCTGAAAATTCTATTGAGAAAAGAGTTCATAAGGAACTCGTTCAAAGAAAATTCAGAGAACAAATCCTTTATAACAGCAAGTAAAATTGCAACGGATATTTAGCCAGTT
>JAFSCH010000110.1 GCA_017436865.1 Lachnospiraceae bacterium | reverse complement strand
TTTAAACTGGATTTGGTAATTCTTAGCATTGTCATATTATGTGTTATTGCTATGGGAATTTATTGGGGATTAAACATTTTGGAAAAAAAGATCGTAGAAAAGATGGGATAATTAGAAAAAGCCTTGGACTGATTCACCAAGGCTTTTAAGCTTTCGAAGGGACTCGAACCCTCGACCTACTGATTACGAATCAGTTGCGCTACCAACTGCGCCACGAAAGCCTATAATCAGTATGTATTATGTATACCGACTATATTATTATAACTAGTATTATCTTATTTTGCAAGAACTTTTTGTATAATTGAAATAATATGAAATAATAAAAATTTCTTACGCACTTAGCAGTAAATGCTAAGTACTGTGTGAACAGTAACTTTATTACTCAACTTTAAGGAATTTCATCCATCCCTTCGCATCCTTGGCCGAAAGCTTAATTGTATAATCACCCGCCTTAGGAATAATCAATTCAAAACTCTCAACATCCCTTTCACCTCTGTTATTTGCTCGATAAATCGACTCTTCTCCATCCACTGAAATATCAATATCTACTTCACCACTTTCAATATTCCATGAAACCTGCATAGTTTCACCCTCATAAAATGTCAAAGACTCTGCTTCATCCTTATTCATGATTTCAAAGTCAAGATAATAGCTATCAGGGCAAACCACTCTGCTACCATTAAATGTAACTTCTTTCCCTAACATAAAATTATTTCGTAACTATTCAGTACCTTCATAGTTACGTGCAAAAATCCATCCTAAATTTGCTTCGCAAATGGATTTTTGCTTAGTCATACTACATTTTTTCACGGAATCCGCAGTAAATGCGTATTCCTGCTGAACAGTTACATTATTTCTTATAATTGATACAGCTACTCCAAGCATAACAGCTAGCATAATTATCGCTAGTAATAAATGTTTTTTCTTCATAATGTCACCCTTATTTATTATCCGCATTTAAAAACCTTCATTCTACTATTTACGAATTCTCTTCCTTCAAAATGTGCACATCCAACTTTTGATATGGTATCTCGATACCTTCCTCATCAAAGGCAAGCTTAATGGTTTCCAATAATCTCCACTTCAGTTCCCAATACTTAGCATTTTCACAGTAAACACGAAGTCCTAGCACTACCTCACTTGCCCCCAATGAATCCACGTATACTCGTTTCGTATCATCCTGTTTCACGTCCGCATCTTCATCAATAATTCTCCACAAAATATCTTTTGCCTTCTTAATATCTGCATCATAAGAGATACCAACTGTTACATCCACTCGACGCAGATGAGCCTCTGAAAAATTTGTCATGGAATTATTTGCAAGTGATCCATTTGGAAGAATCACTATTTTGTTATCTCCTGTTTGAAGCTTAGTAAAGAAAATTCCTATCTCCTTTACCGTTCCCTCATTACCATTAGAATCCTCTATAATGTAATCACCAACACGGAATGGTTTCAGAAGCAGAATCAGAATTCCACCTGCTATATTACTCAGACTACCTTGCAGTGCAAGACCAACTGCCACTCCAGCACTGCCCATAAGTGCTACAATACTCGTTGCATCAAACCCAAAATTCCCTGCCACAATAAGCACAAGAATAAAATTCAAAATCACCTTAAGTAAACTATCCAGAAATTGAATTACACCAAGCTCTATACTTGCTTTCGAAAGCGATTTCTTTAATATTTTACGGATGAACTTTATCAACTTGAACCCAATAAATAAAATAACTGCAGCAATAAGTACTCTGATTCCTAAATTCAGTGCCTTTTCTGGTAAATCCGCTATAAATTTTTCCAAAGCATTCATACTCTTATTTAATTCGATTAATTCTTCCTGTGTCATATACGCTACTCCTATTCTACCATATTTGCATTTTATTACGGCATCCGCAACAAATGCGAATGCCCACTAAACAGTAACGATGTAATTAACATTATTAAACAATCACAATAACGCATGAATAAATAAACCGCTTCTAAGCTTTGGCTCAAACCATGTAGACTTTGGCGGCATCAAGCGATTTGCATCCGCTACGCCAAACAATTCATGAATCGATGTTGGATACATTGCAAAAGCAACCTTACAATCTGAGTTTACTCTTCTTTCAAGCTCTTCAATTCCACGAATTCCACCAATAAAATCAATTCTCTTATCTGTCTTAGGGTCTTCAATACCTAGCATTGGTGCTAAACAATGATTTTGTAAAATGGCAACATCTAATCCATCTACCGGGTCATCATTCTGATATTCTTCCTTTACTTCTAATAAATACCATGTATTACCCAACAGCATGGAAATCTGTCCTTTTTTCTCAGGCTTATGACATACATCTCCCTGCTCAGCGATGTAAAACACATCTTGAATTTTCTGCATAAACTCTTCTTCACTTAATCCATTTAAATCCTTGACCACACGATTATAATCCATAATCATTAACTCTTCATCTGCAAATAAAACAGATAAGAAAAAGTTAAACTCTTCCTCTCCAGTATATGCTGGATTCTCTTCTCTCTTCTTAAGGCCAACCTTTACTGCTGATGCACAGCGATGATGACCATCTGCAATATAAATCTGCTCAATTCCTGCAAAAGTATTCTGAATTGTTGCTACATCTGCATCATCAGAAATACACCATACACGATGTGTAATTCCATCATCCGAAGTAAAATCATAGAGGGCAGGATTCTGTTTTGTCCTACCAAGAATTTCTCTTAATACTGCATTGGCACGATATGCCAAGAAAATAGGGCCTGTCTGCGCATTGCAGGTATCTACGTGACGGATTCGATCAAGCTCCTTATCTGCTCTTGTATTTTCATGTTTCTTGATAACTTGATTCTGATAATCATCTACACTTGCACATGCAACAATACCTGTCTGTACTCTACCATTCATAGTCAACTCATAAATATAGTAAACAGACTTATCCTCCTGCACAAACTGTCCCTGTTCAATCATGCCCCACAATAAATCATGCGCCTTCTGATAAACTCTGTCATCATAAGTATCTACTGTTGCCTCAAACTGCGTCTCAGCTCTATCAATATTCAAAAAAGAAAGGGGCTTTCCCTGAACCACTGTAGTAGCTTCCTCTCTATTATATACATCGTATGGAAGCGCTGCGATTTCCGCTTCTAATCCATTCTTTGGTCTATATGCTCTAAAAGGTTTTATTACTGCCATTTCATTTCCTCCGTTATGTATTTTTTATTTTGTGTACCTACACACTTTTTCTATTGTATCAAAAGATACTTCTAAAATGAAGTCATTTTTTTAATATCTAGGAAAGACCTTGTCACACTAACGTGTGAAAGTTCATTCCTAAATATTAAAAACGCTCCGCGAGGATGCGCACTCGCGCGAAGTTGTGATATGTCGCAAGCGACCGCGCTCGGCGCGAGAATGTGCTTTGCACATTCTTTGTTCTGTGATAGAAATTTGCTGTAACGTATAGATGTTTAACAACGGATTTACAAAGCGACTTCTTTCTTAACCATCTATACGTTGGTTTTTGACAAGTATTCTGTATAGTGTTAGAATAAGTAGAACTAATTGTAACTATGATAATACTGAAATTGTTACAGTTATTTACAAAATAACATAAACAGAATAGAAAGGATGACGTTATTATGACTCCAGAAGATAGAGCATTTCTTGAACGAATCAACACATTTGCTAACAACGTATTGCACGACATTGATCCTCAAAAGACTAGAATTTCTTACCAGCTTGATAAATTAAAACCAATCATGGAAGAAATTGCGGCCGAAAAAAATTGCACTGTATCAGATGTCTTTATCAAATATATGGATCTTGCCAGTGAAGCAACCGTTGCCACTGAGAAAAAATTCCAAAGCACTGTAGGTAATATGACAAAATATGGTGATATTCATGACACTTTTTCCATTAATTAATTTACATACAAAAAGGATGCTTCCCCAAGCATCCTTTTTGTATGTAATAGGAAATTGCTGTAACGTAGTGAGTATTAGGCAAGAATTTCGCAAGAAATTCTTGCCAAAGTGCGTGCGCTGGCACGCACTTTTTTCACAAAAATCATTTTTCTTATTTTACTACTCTTACACGAAATACACCATCAATAGCATTTAACTTTGAAACGATTTCATCGTTTGCTGGTGCTTCAATGTCCATAAGAGTATATGCATAATCACCTCTTGACTTATTAGTCATATCAGTAATATTAATTCCTGCTTCACCAAATACACCTGTAAACTTAGTAATCATGTTTGCGATATTCTTATGCAACACAGCAACTCTTCCTGCCATTGTACATACGCCCATATCACAGTTAGGATAGTTTACACTGTTCTTAATATTACCATTCTCAAGATAATTCTTTAACTCATCTACTGCCATCTTTGCACAGTTGTCTTCTGACTCTTCTGTAGAAGCTCCAAGATGAGGCATTACGATACAGCCAGGATGACCTGCTGTTGTTGTATTTGCAAAATCAGAAACGTACTTTCTAATCTTTCCAGCTTCAAGACCAGCGATAACATCCTTTTCATTTGCAAGAAGGTCTCTTGCAAAGTTAAGAATAATGACACCTGGCTTCATCTTATCGATAGCATCTGCATTAATCATACCCTTTGTAGAATCAAGAAGAGGAACATGAACAGTGATGAAATCACACTGTGTATAAATATCATCCACATTAAGTACATGCTTAACATCACGACTTAAGCTCCAAGCAGCATCTACAGAAAGATATGGATCATAACCATATACTTCCATTCCAAGATGAACAGCTGCATTAGCAACCTTTACACCAATAGCTCCAAGTCCGATAATACCTAATTTCTTGCCAGCAATTTCAGTACCTGCAAATTTGCTCTTAGCCTTCTCAGCATCCTTACCTACTGTTTCTACGTCCTTATTATCTTCTACCCACTTGATACCGCCTACAACATCACGAGCAGCAAGTAACATACCTGCAATAACAAGTTCCTTAACACCGTTTGCATTTGCACCAGGTGTATTAAAAACAACAATACCATCTTCTGCACACTTTTCGAGCGGAATGTTATTAACACCTGCACCTGCTCTTGCTACTGCAAGAAGACTTTCTGGCATTTCCATCTCATGCATAGATGCACTTCTTACAAGCACACCCTGAGCCTGAGCGATATCATCAGTCTTCTGATATTTATCTGTAAATCTATTTAATCCAATACTAGAAATCGGATTGAGGCAATGATACTGATACATTATAAATTTTCCTCCTCAAACTTCTTCATAAACTCAACAAGCTTTTCAACGCCTTCGATTGGCATTGCATTGTAGATACTTGCACGCATACCACCTACAGATCTGTGTCCCTTTAAGTTCTCAAATCCTGCAGCTTTTGCTTCTTTAACAAACTTTGCATCTAATTCTTCATTACCTGTTACAAATGGAACGTTCATAAGAGAACGGTCTTCCTTTCTAACAGTTCCCTTAAAGAGCTTGCTCTCATCAAGGAAATCATAAAGAACCTTTGCCTTCTTCTCATTGTATTCCTTCATTGCAGCAAGACCACCTTGCTTCTTAATCCACTTAAATACCTTACCACAGATATAGATACCATATGCTGGTGGTGTATTGTATAAAGAATCATTATCTGCATGAATCTTATACTTTAACATAGTTGGTGTTCCAGGTAATGTATCTTCTGTAATTAAATCTTCTCTGATAATAACGATAACAACACCTGCTGGTCCAATATTCTTCTGAACACCACCGTAGATTACACCATACTTTGTTACATCTACCGGCTCAGATAAAAAGCAAGAAGATACGTCAGATACTAAAGTCTTACCCTTTGTATTCGGTAAAGTCTTGAACTTTGTACCATAAATGGTATTGTTCTCACAAATATAAACATAATCTGCATCTTCTGAAATAGGTAAATCTGAACAGTCTGGAATATAAGAAAATGTTTCATCCTCACTAGATGCAATCTTATTTGCCTTTCCATACATACAAGCTTCCTGATAAGCCTTCTTAGCCCACTGACCTGTTACAATGTAATCAGCTACACCATTCTTCATAAGGTTCATAGGAATCATAGCAAACTGCTGGCTTGCTCCACCCTGTAAGAACAATACCTTGTAATTATCAGGAATGTTCATAAGTTCTCTTAAATCAGCTTCAGCTTCATTAATAATGGTTTCATAAGCCTTCGAGCGATGGCTCATTTCCATTACCGACATTCCGGTTCCTTTATAATCTAACATTTCGTCTGCAGCTTCTTTAAGAACTTCTTCAGGTAAAACTGCTGGACCTGCTGAAAAGTTGTACACTCTAGCCACTTTCTTACTCCTCCTGGTTTTCTTTAATTTAAGGGTACTTCCCTTTTGTAAATTTATATACAACATAAAATGTTGGATATTCCTCTTAATAAAACATGATAACAGGGGTTCCTATTTCTACCATATCATACAGCTCTTTTACTTTTTCCAAAGGTGTATTGATACAACCATGAGAACCATCTGTCAAATAGATATCTCCACCGAATTCCTTACGCCATGACGCATCATGAATACCAATATTACCATGTACAGCCATCCAGTACTTTACAGGCGTAGCATAATTAGCACCTCTTAGTACACGATTTCTTTGTTTATAATATACATAGCACACGGTAGCTGGTGTATCCCAATTTCGTTTCATATTACCCGTCACAATCGGCGTGTCCAGTTTCAACTCACCATTCTTATAATAATACATCATTTGATTACCCATATCAATCTCAATATAGGTTTTTCCAATATCATCAGAACCTTTAACAAAAGCTTCTGATAAATATTTCGGTGTCCTGACCTCTTTTTCTTTTTTCAAAAAAGCTTCTTTCAAATACTTCAGCTCAGTTTTTGAGTCAATCTCATTCCCATAAGCTCCGCCTGAAACCTTAACAACATCACCTCTAGTAGTTTGAAAGCTTCTCTCCATTCCTACTGTATTATACACAGAGCCAAGATATGCAACATATTCTTCTATCATTGCCTCATCTAAAACAGGAAGATTATCTTTATCATAGACAATATACCCTTCTTCATCTAGCATAATCCAGTCTGATACGACACCTTTATCAATAATTTCTTTTCGGTCGCCAAAATCATAAACAAATTCAAAACCTTGAAAAGCGTCTATCCCTTTCCACTTTTCCAATGTTGCAAGCATCTTATCACTATACGGCACATTCGCATAACAGTCCTCTTGCAAATCTACGTATGTTAATTGATTCACAATCGCATTACTAATTTTTTCTACCGCTTTTGCTTGTAATAACAAATCCTGTGTCTCATCGACTAAGATGAAACCATCTTCTAATGTTTTTACAATAGAAACTGTTTTTGACTCATCATAGATATTATCATTCAGCCATTCCTGTGATAAAAGCTTCTGCCTCATAATGTCTAAATCATAATAATAGTCTGGTTCAACCTCAAAACTTTTGAATATATTCCCTCTTTTCAACCATGCCCAGCTGGTATTCTGTACGAGTAAATCATCAACCACTTTAGAATAATCCACTCTGACACCACATTCCTGATAGTCAAGCTTCTGCGCCTCTTCTCCCAGTAACTGAACTTGAATACTTGGATAAGTATACTGTTGCAATAGCAAGTCACTTACCTGCTTCGAACTCATACCTGTACAATAATTTCCATTTATCCACGTTCCAAAGGTAAATATATCCTTATAATAATATGTAGTAAATACAGCAACAGCAAGCAAAACACTTACTGCTACTGCAAGAATACTGCAAAGAAAAATCAAAATTCTTCTTTTCATCATTATTTCTTTTCTTTTAAGTCATCTGCATCAAACGCATCACTGATTGGTGCTCCTGCCGGAACCATAGGGAATACCTTGTCATCCTCTTCAATCACACATTCAATGACAACTGGTTTCTGTAATGCAATTGCCTTTTCAAAAGCAGGTGCAACCTCTTCCTTCTTAGTTACACGAATAGCCTCACAACCCAATCCTTCTGCAACCTTACAAAAATCAACCTTATCACTAAGAACCGTCTGAGAATAACGCTTATCATAGAACAAGGTCTGCCACTGTCTAACCATACCTAATACATGGTTATTAATTACCACCTGAATAATTGGAATATTATAACGGCTTGCTGTTGCAAGTTCATTCATATTCATTCTAAAGCATCCATCACCTGCAATATTCACGCAGATTTTATCCGGCATACCAGTCTTTGCACCAATACATGCACCAAGACCATATCCCATGGTACCAAGGCCACCTGATGAAAGGAATGTTCTAGGCTCTGTGTACTGATAGAACTGTGCAGCCCACATCTGATGCTGTCCTACATCTGTAGAAATAACTGCCTTTCCTTCTGTTACTCTGTCTAATTCTTGAATAACATAAGGACAAGTTAATTTATCAGTATCATACTTTAATGGATATTTTTCCTTTAATTCCTTAACTGTTGTAAGCCACTCATCATGATTCTGTTGTTTTAACTTGCTGTTAAGCTCCTTTAATACTGTCTTCAAATCACCAACAATAGAAGCGTTTGTTTTAATATTCTTGTCAATTTCTGCCGCATCAATGTCAATATGTAAAATCTTTGCATTATTAGCAAATTTTTGTGTATTTCCTGTTACACGGTCAGAGAATCTAGCACCAAGAGCAATTAATAAATCACACTGACTAACACCAAAGTTGGAAGCCTTTGTTCCATGCATACCAATCATACCAGTGTACTTATCATTCTTGCCATCAAAAGCACCCTTTGCCATTAAGGTATCACATACTGGAGCAGCAATTTTCTCTGCAAATTCCTTTACTTCTCTTGCTGCACCAGATGCAATTGCACCTCCACCAAGGTAAATAAATGGTTTCTTAGAATTCTGAATTAATTCTAAAGCAGTATTAATATCTTCTTCTGTATATTTGTTTTCTACTACTGCTGGTTCTGGTTTTACAGGAACAAATTCGCACTTATTCGCTGTAACATCCTTTGTAATATCAACTAACACAGGACCTGGTCTACCTGACTTTGCAATAAGAAATGCTTTTCTAATTGTATCAGCAAGCTTTGTAACATCCTTTACAATATAACCATGCTTTGTAATTGGCATAGTCACACCAGCAATGTCAATCTCTTGGAAAGTATCCTTTCCAAGTAACGGCAAATTAACATTTGCAGTAATCGCAACCATTGGAATGGAATCCATATATGCTGTTGCAATACCAGTAACAAGATTCGTTGCTCCTGGACCACTTGTTGCAAAACATACACCAACCTTACCAGTTGCTCTTGCATATCCATCTGCTGCATGTGATGCACCCTGCTCATGAGATGTCAAAATATGTCTAATCTCATCACTATGCTTATATAATTCATCGTAAATATTCAATATCGTACCGCCCGGATAACCAAAAACGGTATCAACTCCCTGTTCTTTCAAACATTCAATAACAATCTGTGAACCTGTAAGTTGCATGCACAATCTCCTTTGTTCTATATATTATTATTTCTTTGGTACTTCAAGGATTGCTCCTCTGTTACCACTTGTAACCATTTCTCTATATCTTGCAAGATAGCCTGTTGTAATTGATGGCTCTTTTGGCTGCCATTTCGCTTTTCTTGCTGCCATTTCTTCATCCGATACCTTAACGTTCAATGACATCTCTGGAATATTAATAGAAATAATATCTCCTTCTTCTACAAGCGCAATTGGTCCACCAACAGCTGCTTCCGGTGATACATGACCAATCGAAGCACCTCTGGAAGCTCCTGAGAAACGACCATCCGTAATAAGAGCTACACTAGAACCAAGTCCCATTCCTGCAATGGCAGAGGTGGGATTTAACATCTCTCTCATACCCGGGCCACCCTTAGGGCCTTCATAACGAATAACGACAACATCACCTGCAACAATCTTACCACCTTTAATAGCTGCAATCGCATCCTCTTCACACTCAAATACTCGTGCAGGGCCTTCATGAACCATCATTTCTTCAACAACCGCAGAACGCTTAACAACACTTCCATCAGGAGCAAGGTTACCCTTTAATACCGCAAGACCACCCGTTGCACTATATGGATTATCCATAGGTCTGATAACTTCTGGATTCAAGTTCATACAACCCTTGATGTTTTCACCAAGTGTCTTACCTGTTACTGTCATACATTCAGTATTTAACAGACCTTTTTCTGCCAACTGATTCATAACAGCATGAACACCACCAGCCTCATTTAAGTCCTCCATATAAGTAGGACCTGCCGGTGCTAAATGGCAAAGATTTGGAGTTTTTGCATTAATCTCATTAGCAAATGCAATATCAAAATCAAATCCAATTTCATGCGCAATCGCAGGAATATGTAACATACTGTTTGTAGAACATCCAAGTGCCATATCTACAGTTAAAGCATTAATAATTGCTTCCTTTGTCATAATGTCTCTAGGACGAATATCCTGACGAAGAAGCTCCATTACTGCCATACCTGCATGCTTTGCAAGTTTAATTCTCTCAGAATATACAGCTGGAATAGTACCATTTCCCTTTAATCCCATACCAAGGGCTTCTGTTAAGCAGTTCATAGAGTTCGCTGTATACATACCTGAACATGAACCACAAGTAGGACATGCCTTATTTTCAAATTCACATACATCTTCTTCTGTCATTGTTCCTGCTGCATAAGCACCTACTGCCTCGAACATAGAAGAAAGACTTGTCTTCTTACCTTTAACACGACCAGCAAGCATAGGTCCACCAGACACAAATACAGTTGGTACATTAATTCTTGCCGCAGCCATTAACAATCCAGGTACATTCTTATCACAGTTTGGCACCATAACCAAAGCATCAAACTGATGCGCAAGTGCCATAGCCTCTGTAGAGTCAGCAATCAAATCTCTCGTTACAAGAGAATACTTCATTCCAGTATGTCCCATTGCAATACCATCACATACCGCAATTGCTGGGAATACAACTGGAACACCGCCTGCTTCTGCAACACCAAGCTTAACAGCGTTTACAATTTTATCCAAATTCATATGTCCAGGTACGATTTCATTATAAGAACTAACGATACCTACCATTGGTTTTTTCATTTCTTCTTCTGTAAATCCTAACGCATTAAATAAACTTCTATGTGGTGCCTGTTGCATTCCACTTTTAACATTATCACTTCTCATCACACACAACCTCCGAATACTATATTCTCACGCAACTATTCAGCCCTTCATAGTTACGTGCAAAAATCCATCAATAATTTGCTCCACAAATGGATTTTTGCTTAATTATTCTACATTTTTCCTACGGAATCCGCAGTAAATGCGTATTCCTATTGTATAGCTATATTCTATCTGCTATTAAGTCACCCATCTTCGCAGTTCCGATCTGCTCAACTTCTGCTTTCTTACTTTCTTCCTGAGGCATAATATCAATTGTACGATAACCTTCCTCAAGAACTTTTTTTACAGCCTTCTCAATAGCATCGGCCTCTTCATCTAAGTCAAAAGAATAGCGAAGCATCATAGCTGCACTCAAAATTGTTGCAATTGGATTTGCAATGCCTTTACCTGCAATATCAGGAGCAGAACCACCACTTGGCTCGTATAAACCAAATTTTGTATCATTTAAGCTTGCAGAAGATAACATACCAATAGAACCAGTAACCATACTTGCTTCATCTGATAAAATATCACCAAACATATTCTCTGTTAAAATAACATCAAACTGCTTAGGGTCTTTTACCAACTGCATTGCACAGTTATCAACAAGCATATGCTCCAATGTTACCTCAGGATAATCCTTAGCAACTTCCTCTACAATCTTTCTCCAAAGTCTGGAAGAATCTAATACATTTGCCTTATCAACACTAGTTACCTTCTTGCGTCTCTTCATTGCAATATCAAAGCCCTTAATGGCAATTCGACGAATCTCTTCTTCATTATAAGTAAGAGTATCAACCGCAGTCATAACGCCATCAACTTCTTTCGTACTTCTCTCACCAAAGTAAAGACCACCTGTAAGTTCACGCATAATCATCATATCAAAACCACTGCCAATAATATCATCTCTTAAAGGACAAGCTTCCTTTAATTCTTCATATAAATAAGCAGGTCTTAAATTTGCAAATAAATTCAATGCCTTACGAAGCTTTAACAAACCTGCTTCTGGTCTTAAATGAGGTGGTAACTTGTACCATGGAGAAGTTGATGTATTTCCACCAATAGATCCCATCAATACTGCATCTGCAGCCTTTGCATCTGCAATTGCCTCATCAGTAAGAGGTTCACCACATGCATCAATAGATGCTCCTCCCATTAAAATATCTTTATAAGAAATAGTATGATTATATTTTGAAGCGACCTTGTCTAATACTTTTTTTGCCTCAGCAACAACTTCCGGTCCAATTCCATCACCAGGTATACAAACGATGTTAAGATTCATAGTATTCTCCTTTTTGTTTACTTTTTCACAATGACTATTTATGACAACTCGAAAATCCTCCAGATTTTCTCACCCTTGGACATCCGTCCCATAGAAATATTTTAAAATAGCCCTTCGCGCACAAGCTTGTACAGACTGTTTTATAACATTTCCGCTTCCTTGAATATTTACATAATAGTATATTTATTCATAAATTTCAACCGTAACAACAAAAAAGTAGCCATAATTCACGGTAAAAAAAGTCATGGTGATTATAACCTTTAGTTATATTATTTATGCAAGCACTCGCATTTTTTTAATTAAGGATGAAGAAAAAGAGAACTAATTAACTTTAATCAGTTCTCTCCATATCCACATCTTTATTCAGCGTCTGGTTTCTCAACCTGCTCAATTGCAGATTTCTTCATTGGAATTCTACAATTCTTGTTATTACCAAACTCTACAATAACATCTTCATCTGTAATATCAATAATGATACCATAGAATCCGCTTGTAGTAAGAATGCTGTCACCAACCTCAATGGAGTTAATTAATGCAGCTCTATTCTTCTGCTCCTTCTTCTGTGGACGATAGAAAAGAAAATAGAAAATACCGATTAATGCTGCAAAATAAAGAATCCATACAAGCGGACTCACAACAGCTCCTGTTGCTGCCTGTGCTTCTGTTAACAATAAATTCATTGCCATTCCTCCTAGCATATCTTCCATATCCATTTTAAGGATATGCAACGCATCACACGTATACATAACATATTACACAATTACTTTCAAATCATCAAGTTAAATTTTAATAAATTGTAACTATTCAGGTAGGTCGAAGCATTTACTATTGACCCGTAGCCATATTATCAAGCTTACGCTTCTTATATGCTGCAAATTCTCCAGCGTCCAACGCATCTCTGATTTCCGTCATCATCGTATTATAGAAATACAGATTATGAAGAACACACAATCTCATACCAAGCATTTCTTTCGCTTTCAACAAATGGCGAATATACGCTCTGGAATATCTCTTACATGCCGGACAACCACAACCTTCTTCAATTGGGCGTGTATCCATTTCATATTTCGCATTGAAAAGATTAATCTTTCCATGATTTGTATATAAATGACCATGTCTACCATTACGCGTCGGATATACACAATCAAAGAAATCAACACCTCGTTCTACTGCTTCTAAAATATTAGCAGGTGTACCTACTCCCATCAAATACGTAGGCTTATCTTTGGGCAAATATGGAACTGATTCTTCTAATATATAATACATTTCCTCATGTGACTCACCAACCGCAAGTCCACCTACTGCATAGCCATCCAAATCCATCTCAGACATTCTCTTTGCATGTTCAATACGAATATCCGGAAAAATAGCACCCTGATTAATACCAAACAACATTTGATTCTTATTAATCGTATCCTCTAATGAATTCAAACGATTCATTTCTACCTTACAGCGCTCCAACCATCTCGTTGTTCTTTCTACCGAATTCACTACATAAGCACGTTCTGCCTTACTCGGTGGACATTCATCAAATGCCATTGCTATGGTAGAAGCAAGATTTGACTGAATCTGCATACTTTCTTCTGGTCCCATAAAAATCTTTCTACCGTCAATATGGGAACTAAAATATACGCCCTCTTCCTTTATTTTCCTCAAGCCAGCAAGAGAAAAAACTTGAAACCCACCAGAATCAGTAAGAATTGGTTTATCCCATGACATAAATTTATGAAGACCACCAAGCTGTTTAATCACCTTGTCCCCTGTTCTCACATGTAAATGATAGGTGTTTGATAACTCTACCTGTGTACCAATTTCTTCCAAATCAGCAGTTGATACTGCACCCTTTATCGCAGCCACTGTACCCACATTCATAAATACCGGTGTCTGAATTGTTCCATGCACAGTTGTTACTTCTGCTCGTTTTGCTCTTCCTTCTTGTTTTAATACTTTATACATACTTTATTCCAAATCCTCCAAAAATTCCTCCAAAGTTATTCCCTGCTTCATAATTGCAGTCGCAGCTTTCTTACCAACATAACGATAATGCCACGGTTCATATTGAATACCTGTAATGTATTCCTTACCCAATGGATATCTCAAAATAAATCCATATTCATATCCATGCTCTCTTAACCAAATACCCGCATCTGTTTTTCCAAATCCTGTATCCAAAGAAGTATAGGTATTACTTACAATATCTAATGCCAAACCAATCTGATGTTCACTCGCGCCCGGCACTGTAACTGTTATAGAAGCAATTTTATATGCTTCCAAATAAGAATAACCCTTATCCATATAATAATCAATTTTACGATTAAACAAAACCGTCTGCCTATTGTAATCTCTATAAGGCGAACAAATCATCAAATCAATCCCATCTGCCTTAGCCGCCTCCATCATAGCCATCAGTTCATCAATAATTCTAACATCACATTTCATCGTTCCAGTAATTGTTCCTAATGTAAATGTGTAATCCTCCGGAACCGGATGCTGTTTATTTACCAACACAAGTTGCCAGTCATCTATTGAAAGTTCAGAACCATATTCCTCGCGTTCCGTTACCCCACGACTAACTTCATTTGCTTCTAAAATATCATCCAACGTAAACTGATCAATTTCATCCTGCACATTTAACTCTTCATTATCATATCCAATGATTACATCTTCATCATCAAGTACCTCATTTTGAGAAATCCCCAATTCTACCGGAACATAGTCATAATTTTCCTGAATTTCTGCCCATTCGGACTGATTTCCTGTCGCAAGCGTCTGTTCTCCTTGCATTCCCGGAAACGCAAAGCTACTGCTAATAACAGAAAAAAGTATTACTGCAATCATACTAGAGAAACGTTTTCTATTATATGCAAAAAACGTTATGAAATCATATAAAAAAACAACAAAAACTAGAGGCACACTTAAAGGTAACTTCAAATAGTGTCTCCTTTCTATTGTTCTACGATACTTATGTATTATATTATCCTTCCAAGTCCTTTTCATATGTTCTCTTCCCTGTCATATTAAACCAAGAATGTTTTCTCCCCCATACATCCTCAAAAAATCTCTACCTTTATATTAACATAACAATTAAATGTTTGCATTATTATTTATCAAAAAATACAATTTTTTGTAGAATTGCGTAAATATGTATTATTTATTGTATACGCCTTTTTCATTTTTAGTCAATTACATTTTTAAAAAAACGGAAATTTCTTGATTTTAATCACTAACATGAGTATGATAATGAATATCTATTTGTAACTATTCAGGACAAGTCGAAGCAATTTAGAACATATTTTTTATCATAATTATGAATGTTCTGAATAATTACATCTATTAAAAAGCATATATTTACTTATAAAGAAAGGATGTAACTATAAAAGGATTAATTAGTTACAAAAGGACTCATATTATGTCTGGTTCAACCTACGGAAATATTTTCAAAATCACAACTTGGGGAGAATCCCACGGCTCTGCCATCGGTGTTGTAGTGGATGGTTGCCCTGCTGGCTTATCTCTTTGCGAAGAAGATATTCAAAAATTCTTAGATAGAAGAAAACCCGGAAGTTCTCAATTTACTACACAACGCAAAGAATCAGACTCCGTTGAAATATTGTCAGGTGTCTTTGAAGGCAAAACAACCGGCACACCTATCTCCCTTCTTGTGAAAAATACATCTCAGCGTTCCTCTGATTATAGCGATATCGCTTCCTATTATAGACCTGGACACGCAGACTATACCTTCGATATGAAATACGGATTTCGTGATTATCGCGGCGGCGGACGTTCCTCCGGAAGAGAAACGATTGGTCGAGTAGCCGCCGGTGCTATTGCTTCTAAATTGCTTGCTGAACTTGGTATTACTGTCACTGCATATACAGAAGCAATTGGACCTATCCGCATTAATCCAGAACATTTCAATATAGAAGAAGCTCGTTCTAACCAAACAGGAATGCCCGATGCCGAAGCCTCAGCAAAAGCAGAAGTTTATTTAAAGGAATGTATCGAAAAGCTCGACTCCGCAGGTGGTGTTGTATCATGTATCGTTAAAAATCTTCCTGCCGGAATAGGTGAACCTGTTTTCGATAAATTAGATGCCAATTTAGGGAAAGCAATTATGTCCATCGGCGCTGTAAAGGCTTTTGAAGTAGGTGACGGTATAAAAGTAGCTTCAACAAACGGCTCTCTAAATAACGACTCTTTCTGTATGACTCAAGGTAAGATTGCCAAAAAGACAAACCATGCCGGTGGCATTCTTGGTGGAATCAGTGATGGATCAGATGTGATTATTAAAGCATATTTCAAACCTACCCCATCTATTTTCCAAGAACAGGAAACTGTAAACAAAAATGGCGAAGATATAAAAATTAATATCAAAGGACGTCATGATCCGATTGTTGTCACAAGAGCCGTTGTCGTTGTCGAAGCAATGACTGCCATTACCATATTAGACTCTTTATTACAAAATATGACTTCTCGTTTAGATGGTATCAAGAATTTCTATCGTTCATAGTACAGAAAAAGCACCTGCTAGCAGGTGCTTTACTTTTATTCTTCAACCTCATGGAATATAATACAATTCGGCTGCTTAATCTTCATCTCTTTTCCATTCATAACAATAACATTATTTTCCATATCCACTCTAAAGAATGTCATAGTATTGGACTCATGATTCAACGAAACTAAATGTCTATTATCCGGGAACAAACAAGCATCTTTTGGATACTCTCCACTTATTGGCAAGCAGAATTTTCTTGTCAACGTGCCATCTTCTGGATTAATCTCAAACAATGACACACTATTCTCACCAGCATTTGAAGCAACAATAAATTTGCCATCTTCTGAAATCGTCAAGGCACTGGCTGCAACACCCTGCGCTTCATATTTATCTGTCGTAGGAATACTCTGAATCAAATCGAAATATGGAAGTCCATCATCTTCTGTGTATGAATATACATCAACACAATTTTTCATTTCACCAATCACATACATATATTTTCCATCCATAGAGAATTTCAAATGTCTTGGCGCAGTCTCAAGTTCACAACGAATAATATCCACTGCTTTCAAAGTTCCCTTATCATGATCAAAGCGATATACATTCACGTAATCAATACCCAAATCCGCTGCGCATAAATATTTATTATCTCTTGTCATCTTTACACAACTTATATGCGGTCGAAAACTACGTTCTGCTATACTACCCAATCCTTTGTGAAACACTTCATCCGTAATAGCACCTACAGCACCTGTCTCTGGATCTAATCTTAACACAGTAATCTTTCCATCATGATAACCAGCACAGAACAAATACCTATCCTCATAATCAGTAGAAAGATAACACCCTCTCATACCATTAATTGACGCCTTATTAATCATTTCAAGTGTACCATCTTTTAATATATTAAACGATTCTACGCCAAAATCCGTAATAGAATATAAATACTTTCCATTATGAGAAATTGTTACATAAGACGAATTCGAAATCAACACCTCGCCTTTCTCTTTCATACGGCCATTTTTCATATCAACATCATATATTTTAATACCATGTTCATCACCCATCGTATAGGTAGATACATATGCAACATGTTTCTTTTTTCCCATAAGACATTGCCTCCTATTTATAAATGTATTTCTTATGATATTGTACCATATTGCACTATATTTGTTAAATGTTTTTTATAAAAATCGCATTGACTTTATGCAATTAACATGTATAATTATTTTTGATTTGTTTAGAATTATTAAACTTTTAGTTTATTATATCCTCTATCATTGTTTGAAAACATAAAAATACGAGGACATAATTTATAATTAAGGGGTACATTATGGAAATTGGCAATAAAATCAAAGATTTGCGTGTTCAAAAAGGGTTGACACAGGAAGAACTTGCCGACCGAGCTGAGTTATCAAAAGGATTTATTTCCCAGTTAGAAAGAGATCTCACATCTCCTTCTATTGCAACCTTAATTGATTTACTACAAGTCTTAGGCACAACACCGAAGGAATTTTTCGATGACGCTGTCGAAAATCAAATTGTTTTTCATAAACAGGACTACTTCGAAAAAATTGATAGTTCGCTTGGAAACACCATCGAATGGATCATTCCAAACGCTCAAAAAAATATGATGGAGCCTATTCGTGTCACATTAGAACCCGGTGGTTCTACCTATCCTGATGTCGCACACGAAGGCGAGGAATTTGGCTATGTGTTAAACGGAAACATCCGTATAAATATTGGAAGTAAAAGCTATACAGCCAAACAAGGCGAATCCTTTTATCTTACTCCAAGCTCGAGCCATTTTATTGAATGCATCGGAAAAAATAAGGCTGTTTTTCTTTGGGTATCAACCCCACCTAGCTTTTAATTTTGAGAACGAACTATTCTACATTTTTATAGTTACACACTTCTTACATTGGGAGGATAAATGAATGAGCAGTAAGTTGATTGATTTACAACATATTTCAAAGTCTTATAACGGAAATATCATTCTGGATGATTTAAGCCTATACATTAGAGAAAATGAATTTTTAACCTTATTAGGGCCAAGTGGTTGTGGAAAAACTACTACTCTCCGCATCTTAGGCGGTTTCGAAAGTCCTGATCAAGGACATGTTATTTTTGGTGGCAAGGATATTACAAAACTTCCACCAAACAAACGCCAGTTAAATACTGTTTTTCAAAAATATGCCCTCTTTACACACATGACTATTGCAGAAAACATCGCATTTGGTCTAAAAATCAAAAATAAATCCAAAGCATATATTAACGATAAGATAGCCTACGCTTTAAAATTGGTTAACCTTGATGGTTATGGTAATCGTATGCCCGACTCTTTAAGCGGCGGACAACAGCAACGTATTGCTATTGCCCGTGCTATTGTAAACGAACCTAAGGTCCTTTTACTTGATGAACCTCTTGGTGCACTCGACTTAAAGCTTCGCCAAGATATGCAGTACGAATTAATCCGTCTCAAAAACGAGCTTGGCATTACCTTTATCTATGTAACACACGATCAGGAAGAAGCACTTACCATGTCTGATACCATTGTTGTTATGAATCAAGGATATATTCAGCAGATTGGTACACCTGAGCGTATTTACAACGAACCTGAGAATGCGTTTGTTGCTGACTTTATTGGAGACAGTAATATTATCGATTCACTTATGATTCATGATGAGCTTGTTGAAATTTTAGGAGCAAAATTCGCATGTGTTGACAAAGGATTCGGAACCAATAAGCCTGTTGATGTTGTAATCCGCCCTGAGGATGTCGAACTTCGCGAGCCAGGTAAAGGTTCTATGGAAGGTGTTGTTACTCACTTAATTTTCAAAGGTGTTCATTACGAAATGGAAGTTATGGCAAATGGTTTCGAGTGGCTTGTCCACTCCACATCTATGTTCCCTGTTGGAACTAAGGTAAGTATTCATGTTGATCCATATAATATCCAAATTATGAATAAACCTGTTTCTGAAGACGAGGAGGCTGTTGCTATCAATGAATAAGAAATGGTTGGCAACACCCTACCTTTTCTGGGCTGTTGCATTTATTGTAATCCCTTTATTAATGGTTGTATATTATGGTATGACAGACAAAACAGGAGCATTTACATGGGAAAATGTAATTGCTATTGCATCTCCCGAACACGTTAAAGCACTATTACTTTCACTGTTACTATCTTTTATTAGTACCATAATTTGTTTATTACTTGCTTATCCTCTTGCAATGATTTTAGTTGCAAGACACGCAAGCAAGACAAGTTTTATCGTAATGTTGTTTATTCTTCCAATGTGGATGAACTTCTTACTCAGAACCCTTGCATGGCAGACATTATTAGAAAAAAATGGTGTACTAAACGGTATTTTATCTTTTTTACATCTTCCGGAAATCAATTTAATTAATACGCCTGGAGCTATTATATTAGGTATGGTTTACAACTTCCTGCCTTTTATGGTTTTACCAATTTATAATGTCCTTGCCAAAATTGACATTAATGTCATAAATGCTGCAAGAGACCTAGGTGCAAATACGATTCAAACCTTCCTAAAAATCACATTACCACTAAGCTTTCCAGGAATAGCAAGCGGAATCACTATGGTATTCGTTCCAGCATTAACTACCTTTGTTATTTCTACGCTTTTAGGTGGTAGCAAGATTTTATTAATCGGTAATGTTATTGAACAGGAATTCACAACTGCTTCAAATTGGCATTTAGGTAGTGGACTTTCACTTGTGCTTATGATTTTCGTACTACTTAGCATGGTTATCAGTAGTTTCTTTGATAAAGACGGGGAGGGCACAGCACTATGACACAGATAAAGCAGGCGTCAGGACGCTTTACCGGACTTTTGAAAAAGTTTTATATTTTTTTGATTTTTGTATTTTTATACGCTCCTATTGTTACCTTGATGGTATTATCCTTTAACGCCAGCAAGACTCGTTCCAAATGGGGTGGCATTACTCTGAAATGGTATTTTGAATTATTCGAAAACGAAGCCATATTAAAAGCCTTTAGCAATACTATGATTATCGCTTTTCTATCTGCATTAATCGCAACATTCCTTGGAACTGTTGCATGTATTGGTATTCGCAATATGAAAAAACGCCAACAGGGACTTATTATGGGAATTACCAACATTCCTATGCTAAACGCCGAGATTGTAACTGGTATTTCACTGATGCTTCTATTTATCTCTTTAGGCATCAAGACAGGTTTTCTTACTGTTCTACTCTCGCATATAACATTTAACATCCCGTATGTTATACTAAATGTTATGCCAAAGCTGAAACAAGTTAACAACAGTACTTACGAGGCGGCGCTTGATTTAGGTGCTTCACCTGTATATGCCTTTTTTAAGGTAGTATTCCCAGACATACTTCCAGGAGTCCTTTCCGGCTTCCTAATGGCATTTACTATGTCACTGGATGATTTTATCATCACTCACTTTACTAAAGGCGCCGGTTTGGATACACTATCTACCAAAATCTATACAGAAGTAAAAAAAGGTATTAAACCCGAGATGTATGCCCTTTCTACCCTAATTTTTATTACCGTTTTGATTTTATTAATTTTAGTTAACAAAATGCCTGATTCAAAGGCAAAAGAAAAAGCATAAATTAAGGATGGAGTTATATTATGAAAAAATTAATTGCACTTGCATGTATTACAGCAACTACTGTTGCTACACTTAGTGGATGTGGTTCTTCTGAAAATTCTAATGGAGAAGTAATCGTCTACAACTGGGGAGAATACATTGATCCCGATGTATTGGAAATGTTTGAAGAAGAGACTGGCATCAAGGTTGTCTATGACGAGTATGAAACAAACGAAACTATGTATCCAAAGGTTGAGGCAGGAGCTGCACAGTACGACCTCATATGCCCTTCCGATTATATGATTGACAAAATGATTGAAAAAGGCTTATTACAGGAACTGAACTTTGATCATATTCCTAATGCAAAGCAGTATATCGGCGAACAATACTATGAACAATCTAGAGAATTCGATCCTGAAAACAAATACAGTATCCCTTACTGTTGGGGAACTGTTGGTATTCTCTACAACAAGACTATGGTTTCTGAACCAATTACTAGCTGGGATGTACTTTGGGATGCACAGTACGAAAACAATATCCTTATGCAGGATTCCGTAAGAGATGCCTTCATGGTAGCTTTAAAGAAAGATGGTTATTCCATGAACACCACAAACAATACTGAACTCAGCGCCGCAAAGGATGCTTTAATCGAGCAGAAACCACTTGTACAAGCCTATGTCGTAGATCAGGTACGCGACAAAATGATTGGTAACGAAGCAGCTATCGGTGTTATTTACTCAGGTGAGGCTATCTATACACAGCGTGAAAATTCTGACCTCGAATATGTTATACCAGAAGAAGGCACCAATTTATGGATTGACTCATGGGTAATGTTAAAGAATGCTCCTAATAAGGAAAATGCAGAAAAATTCTTAGATTTCTTATGCAGACCGGAAATTGCATTAATGAACTTTGAATACATCACTTACTCTACTCCTAATATTGGTGCTCAGGAATTAATCGAGGATGAAGATATCAAAAATTCCCCTATCGCATTCCCTGATTTATCCCAGTATAACAACATTGAGACATATCAGTATCTAGGAGAAGACTTTGACGAAAACTTAAATGAACTTTGGAAGCAGGTTAAATCAAATTAATCATTATACTTTTCAAATATTACAGGGCATACAAGCTTAACTTGTATGCCCTATTTCTACCCTACTCAGCCAATATTTCCTGTTTCTTTTCTTCAATCTTTTTTGCCATATCAGCATCAATGAATTGTGGTTTATTTTCCTTACTAAAGCAATAATAACCTAACTCTTCTACACCATTATCATCATAATATGCAATAATCTCTTCTTCAGACTCTTCCATATCATAATAGTAAGAAATTCCACTTAATAGTTCCCGATTAACTACACATGCTAATATCGCTGCCTTGCTTTCCATATCTGTATAATTAATCTCTACTTCATTACTATATGTTTTTTGTGCGGCAATTGCCACATCCCCATTATCTCCAAATAGAACGTCATCATCACAATACTTTGACACACGAATTTCCTTAGCCTGCTCTGCAGTAAGCTTCTTTGTATAATCAAATCCATATTCTTTTAACAGCTCAATCGTTGCCAAAAAGGACGGGTAAATCTTATATCCTTCTTCATTACCACCATATTCATTCATCGAAAATCCCTTTAATTGGAATTCAATATTACCCAATGGAATTTCTTCCATTACTTCACCCAAGCTCAAGTCTAACAACTCACTCTGATAGACTTCAAACAACTTTGCCTGTCTCTCTGGTGAAAGCTTAACAGAGCCCGAATAATCATTGCTATCACAATATGCGTAAGAATATTCTTTCTTCCATCCATTCGTAAGAATTGGAAATGCTCCTAGTTTATAATCCGAATCCGCAAAAACTTCTGATAAAAGACCTAATGTTTCTTCATCCGAAATATCAATCAAATACTGACGATATACCTGTTTACCATTTTTCTTAGTATACTGGAAAACAATCTCTCGATAACCGACCTCTTTTTCCAGAATCTCTTTATATTCCGGTGTTTCCTCAATACCTTCATAATAATCAATCACTGTACGTTGCAGATTACCTGAAGCTGCCTTTCTTGCTAACGCCATTGCACTCGGGTTATCAATCACATTCATATTATCAAATCGATAATCCATTGCGCTGGTATAACGATAACCATTTTTCTGCATTCTTTCCTCAAGGCTAATATCCATCAAACCTTCTATCGAAATAGCACAACCGGAAAGCTCCTTATCACTAGGCACATACGTATTATATCCCAACACATCGTATTTAAATATTACTACAATTAAAACTACACACACACCATTAAAAACAAGTTGTTTCCAATGGCAGAACGCACACATAATATCTAATCGGAAGATCATTTCCATAACAAGGGCTATTACAAAAAATCCAAAAGCAACACCAAAAATGAAACATCCAAAAGAATGTGAGCTAACAAATCCCTGAATTATCAATCCCAAAAATATTGATACCGGAATCACAACCATTGCTTTAATAAATGGTTCTGCAATACCAAAAGCAATCGGCTTCCCCGCTGCCTCTGTCGCCCTCTTTTTATATAGCCATAAGCCAAGCAATGTAAACACCACTACCGCTAATAAGATAACCATCGAATAAGTCAGTATGCTTCCATAGCTGAATCCACCATTCATATCATAGTATTCATGCGCATAATTATGCAATTTTATAATCATGCCTATTGGTGAAAAAGCTAATAGCTCTTCTTCACTCACGTATGCGAAAGTATAAAAAAACTTCTCATACATCAAAAAGCTCAAACAGGAAATAATGGTGCTATAACCAGCCAGAACACACGTTCCCAAAATACTAACTATCATATTTCCCGTTAGACATACCGCTATAATGGTTATACTATATAACAACAAAAAGCACAAAATCTGCACTCCTAAAAAACCAATCGCATTCACAACACCATGCACACTAAATGCACCATGCGCAGCACCTAACAACAAGCTAGCGAAGGTGTGAATCATTGCAGGAATAAGGAACATAATAAATCCTGACACATATCGTGATAAAAACAATATTTCACGTTTTACAGGCATACTATGATAAGTATCTAACTGTTTTTTTGAATGCAAATATGCATATCCACTCAAAGCACACAGAACACCTATTACAATCGTCAAACAAGTCATTGTATAATTTTGAGATGGCGCAAAAAATTCATTTGCCAAATAATCTTTCATTGTATAATTATAATCACTCGGATATTTTTCTATGCGGTCAAGATAGTGAAACAAACGCAACTCCATTCCAAGAAAATATATTAAAAATATAATAATCGGGCACCAGATTCTCTTTTTGAAATCCTGCCATACCAATTTAAAAAATAAGTTTTTTGATGTCATAGCCAATCACCTCCGTCTCACTAATAAAAATTTCTTCCAGAGATAATGGTAATATCTCTGCAAAAATCGGGGAATATGCATTCACCATAGCAAGAATTTCATCCCTTTTTCCACGTACTGTAATCAGATTCAACATTCCACGTTTCTCTGCCTTTACAATGTCAAGTACCTGTAACAACTGCTCTTCATCTGTCTGATTAGCAAAAACACATTGAATCGTATGTATATTCAACTTCATCTCCTCTAAGTCCTTCTGCATAAGTACTCCACCTTGATGAAGAACTCCCACACTATCACAAATATCCTCTAGTTCTCTTAGATTATGAGAAGCTATAACGGGTGTAAAATCACGATTCGTTAATTCTCCTGCAAAAATACTTTTTACAGCTTGACGCATAACCGGATCTAATCCATCAAAAGTTTCGTCACACAATAAATATTTTGTATTTGCACATACCCCTAACAAAACAGAAAGCTGCTTTTTCATACCTTTCGAAAACGTATTAATCTTTCTTTTCGAATCCAACTGGAATTTTACTAACATTTCTTTAAAACGTTCCATATCAAACGCAGGATAATAATCCTTATAAAAATGCATCATTTCGATTGGAGTCGCATTAGTCAAATAAAATTGATCATCTGAAATATAAAATATATCTCTTTTGGCATCTGGATTCTCATAAACAGGTCTGTCATCTATCAAAATCTCTCCGTCATCTGGCTTCAGCACACCACAAACCATACGAAGAAAAGTACTCTTACCTGCTCCATTCGTTCCTATCAAGCCAAATACTTCTCCTTTTTTAACTGTAACTGAAACATCTTTAACAGCTTCTATCTTCCCAAAACATTTATAGACATGAGTTGCTGCTATCATTTTTTCATTCACTCCTCTTTTCCTTATTCTTTGTTGGTAATTATTCAGTTCCTTGATAATTGCCTTTGTTCTTCATGTTCGTAATAGATATCTCTACCATATCCCGAAATTCATTCTCGGTAATTCCTGTCATAAAAACCTTACTTACACACTTCTCCAGTTCTTCTTGAATCTCTCTGCGCTTATGATCCGCAGCCTTCAAGGAATTGCTTACAAAACTTCCCTTCCCCTTCATCGTATAAATATAACCTTGCCGCTCTAACTCCTGATAAGCTCTTTGAATCGTATTCGGATTCAAAGAAAGTTCCATAGCAAGGCTTCTGACGGATGGCATCGGAGAATCAGGCTCCAAAGCACCGCATAGAATCATCTGTTGGAATTTCTCAATGACTTGCTCATAAATTGGTCTTCTATCCTTATAATCAATCAGAATCACTATGATCAGCTCTCCTTTCATAACTGTACTAATACAATTAATACAGTTATATTATATACAAATATTTCTAATTATGTCAATATTAATTTACTTATTTAACTTCAGGTTTAGTGGAGTAGTATGTGCCGCACCACACTTTGAAATAAAATTATATTTTGTTTTGGACATATACATGGAGAAGTATTATAAAATGTCCAATAATCTGCTCTTTTTAGTGAAAAAAAGCTTTGTTTGGACATATGCAAAAAAATAGTTCTGCTATGTCCACA
>JAFSCH010000016.1 GCA_017436865.1 Lachnospiraceae bacterium | reverse complement strand
ATAGTGCAGTTCAACCAACAAAACAAAAAACTTCATAATCAACGTCATGGCGAAGTCACACCTTCGCTCTTTTGTCATGTCATTTTTTATTTCTTGGTTATTATACATCATATCTGACTTTTTGAGAACTTTCCTATAAAGAGAACAAAGTGGACAAGTCCACATCATCTCCCTAAATCCCTCTCTCTAGAGGGACTTGTTCACTTTGCCGCGCAAATCGCATATCACGAAGTGATAATTTCCTTATGCGATTTGAAGTAATGGATATAAAGGATATCGATGCGGTCATTCCTTTATACATGGAATATTACAACAACCACGAAGGCGATTGCTGGACAGAAGAAACCGTAAAACGGCGTATTCAACAAGTATTGAAAATAGATGACTCCTATTCGCTTATGATGAAAGACGACGAAGGCGAAGTATGTGGCTTTGTTATGGGATATTACAAGCAGTACGATGATATTGTTGGTTACACATTAGAAGAAATTCTAATAGCCCATAAACACCAGAACAAAGGCTATGGAAGTGCTCTTTTAGCTGAAGTGGAAGCAAGAGTCAAAGAAGCCGGAGCGTCCTGCTTGGAGCTGCAGGCAGTAAAAGATGAAATGCATGAAAGATATTATGGAAAAGCTGGATATCGTGATGCAAAAAATTTCGCTTTGAAAGTGAGATGGTTTGAATGACAAATCGAATTCTTAAAACATAGGAACATTTCAGTTTTTCTTGACTTTTGCAGAAAATAAATGCCGCAGATTCCTCTGCGGCATTCCTATCTACATATTCAAATCATTCTGATAACAAATTGATAACACTATTTTGCAACCACGCTTCCCGTAAATCCAGTGTTTTCGGGCATTTCCAGCGTTTTACTCCTACTCAACAAACTCCCTACTAACCAACTTATTTCAGCTGTTTTGGTAGGTTTTTGCTTTCAGAAATAGCATCTTTTCGTCTATTTCTCTTAATTATTTTTAGTTTTCAAAATTTCAGGTATCATTCGGGTATCACGAATGGGTATCAATGTACTCACTGGTATTATGACTCGGATGAGGGGAATGTGCAAGGGGAATTTTATATTTTCTCCAATCAATCTACCAAACGATAAACAATATTGTTTGTTCGTCCATCTGCCATTACCACTCCACACTCTACTAATTTCTGCATATATCTCCATGCAGTAGTTCTTGATTTTCCAGTTATTTTCATAACCTCCTGAATTGTAACTTCTTTTTCACTTATTAGTTTTTTTATTACACCTTCAATTTTTTCGTACTCTTTTTGTTTCAAAACTTGTTTCAAACTTGTTTCAAAACTTGTTTCATTGTTCACTTTCTGTTTTTCTAATATAACTTCTGCCGCCGTTGGACCAACCTTCAATTCCGGCACATTACTAATCGGAATTTCAATTTGAAACACATTCTCCTCAACAAACTTCGGCACTCCACCTGAATACAGCTTGGTATACTTATTCGTATTCCTCATACCAGAACCCAATTCATCTGCATATCCAATCTCTCTAAACACCTTTGAAATCGGTGGATTTTTCGGAAAAGGTTCAAATTTATTAAGCTCCAATTCACCGTGTCCATGTGGAAGATTACTGTTTTTCGTATACAGCTTGTCTCTTTCAATTACAAACTGAGCTGTATAAGCATTTGCATAATCTCTGTGTGCCAGAATATTTGATACCACTTCTCTAAGAATTTTATCTCTGGCACTGATGCTCTGATCACCTTCTGTCACAAACACATCATTCAGATGCTTTTTACCAAAGTCCATCAATCTTCTAAAGCTATCTACAAGGTTTGTGATAATCACTTCTCTGTCATCATAGCGATCCATATTTTTTACACGATAGATAGCATCGGTCTTATATTGTGGCAGAACGGACATAATCGTGCTGTCTTTGCCAAACAGCAATATAGCAGCCAAAGTAATACCTTCTTTACCTGTTTCCGGATCTGCCAATATCAAGCCGGAACTTCTAAGGATTTCTTCTTCACTCATGTCCGACCATGGGTGATTATCCATTCTTGACATTGCCATTTTCTTCGCTCGACGGATAACATCAAAATCCAAAAATTCCAGTCCCAGCTTCGGATAAACTTTATTTACAAAATAGGTGCTTTGCTTCCTGGCGTACATTTTGTATACCAGTTCCGCATTATCCGTAATATCTATGTCTCCTTCATATGTCCTGTCATAGATTCGACCATTCAATCGGCGGAGCTGTGTTCCTTCTGGCACTCTGATAAATATTACAACCTTATCATCTATAGTTACATCCTCCGGTGTCAAATATATGGGTGGATTAATTTTATTTGCATTGTTTATAGATGTTGTAAAATCCTTTTTCATCTTATCAACTTTATCCGGGTTCACACCGCAAATTTCTTTTGTTTTATCTACAACACCAAGTATAATATACCCACCATCTCTATTATTAAAAGAACAAACCGACTCATATACATCTTTATTCAAATCATTCTTTGATTCCTTAAACTCCACATCAATTTTTTCACCTGTTTTAATAAGTGTTTTTATAAGATTTATCATTTCTTGTTTTGTCATTATGCATCACCCACTTCCTAAACACAGCCTATTATCAATAGACTATTTAATCCAATCTAAAAAATCCTTGTATGCATTTTCCAAATCATATTTATCTAAACTCTTTATATATTCTTTTAGTTTATTATCTAATTGATTTGAAATAGCTTTCTTTATTAGCTTCTTTTTATCTGTTATACTCATTGCTTCAAAATCAATATCCGTTTCTTCGCTTTCTGCTGTTAGTTCTACATTCTCTTTCGCTAATTTTTTTAAATTGTATAACGCATTTTCCCTTAACTGCTGCAACTGTTCAGCTCCAGCCTGATATTTACTCCTTGCAGAAGCATAATTAGATAAAGCATACCTCGTGTCATATATGTTATTTACAAATTCCGCAAGCATTCTTAAAAATTCAAAAGAATCATTGTCTGTTACCTCTATAAAAGTTCTTCTTGCATTAGCTGATATATTAACTTTATCCGTAATATATATCATTGCACCAATTCCTCTTACAGATTGTAACTGTCCATTTGATGTATGCGCAAGCAAACCATAGTGATCCAAACTTTGTAGCAATTCGTTCTCATCACACAATAACATATTATCTATATATATTCTTATGCCTGAAAAACTATTTTTCTTATCGATTACAATTTTATCCCCTTTAAATGTATGAAACCCCACAGCATACTTAAAATTACTTTTGCACACATAATCACGAAGCATTTCTTTCTTTATTGGTCTAAAGATTTGTTCATCGTTATAATATATATTGCAATGTCTAGCAGGCACAGCATCCTCAATCGACTCAACTGTTAAATCTTCAAATAATTCCTTCTTGTCAGATTGATATAATTCATCACTAAAATCTACTGGTAATAGCCATTGTAATTCTTGAAAAAAACCGTCATCTGTTATGGTATTCCCCAAGACCATTGATATTTCCTGCATGAAAACTATAAATCCTGAATTAGTAATTTCTAATAGACTCTCATATTTTTCCACTTCAGAATATATATGTGCCAAACTCCTTATATCCACATCATCTTGATAAGTTCCTATTTTTTTCATTAATTCAGTAAAAGTCAACTCTGAATAATTTTCATCATTTTTAATCCTATCATATAATTCGCTATCTATAGTATAGATTTGCACTTTATTACTCGAATAATCCGATATATTTATAAAAACAAGTTTCTTACAATATGGAACTCCCGACAGTCTACCAATACCTTTATATCCAAGATTTTTCCGTTTCTTCTTTGATGAAGCCCCTATTTTTATCATTTCATTTTCAAATTCGTCTTTTTCGATCCCCATTCCATTATCAAGAAAAAATAAATCATTTTTTGAATTCCATATTTTAATAGCATACTCCTCTGCATTTTCTCCACTCTTTAAGATAGAGTCCATTGAATTTTGCACATACTCGCGAAAAACCACAATAGGATTGTCATATAAAGACTCTGTTATTATATTCAATATTCCTGCTCCAACTTTATTTTCAGACATTCTATTCCCTCCTATTCTATCCCAGAGTTATTGTTATTATCACAAGCAACTAATTGTTTTTTCAAAAACACATATTTCTCATAATTCTTTGCATCATATTCAAATAAACTGCGATTATTTTCTATATTGTGTTTTATTTTATCAACATCTATTTCTCGCTTGATCGGATTCACAATATCTAAAGCAACATCTTCATACAAAAATTTGAATGGTTTTATGTAATAACGCCCCTTTTCGCAAGCAATCATTGATTCGTACTCAGATATTTTTTTCATATCTTCATTCGTTTTCTCATCAACTACTATAATCGGATACTTTGAAATTACGCTTTCCATCAAATAAGCATATATAACGCTATTACCATAAAACTGATACTTTTCTTTTTTATACAAATTTCCTTTTGCTATACCACCTCTAAAAAATACATCCTTAGACATTGCATACAAATTGAAATGTGAAAAAATCTTCATAAATTCTACAAGAAAGTCCGACCTATCTGTGTAAAAATATAAACTATCTGAAGTTTGACCCGCATAGCATCCCGTACTTTTACCTCTCTCCATAAATTTGGCTTCACCCATTAATTCAAAATAGTAATTAAATACATCTCTATACTTATCTGCCATGTCCTCTTCCTTAGATATACGAATATCATCGAATGTCTTTTTAAATCCCAATACATCAATAAATGCAAAGTACACCTCATCCATTCGTGTATAATCAGATACTGCTTCTTCATTAATTTCTGTAATAACATCCTCCAAGATAGGTTCTGGATTCACATATGCCATTTCTCACACCTCTTTTGTCTATTTTTCTGCATCATTCCTTGTTGTTTTATAATACCAAAGAACATCCTCTATTTCCGCATCATCACATTGATATTCACCATCTTTAAACTTATTAAGTGCAATAATCTCCTTTGCACGCTCTTTCTTTTCAGATGGCAAACCATTAAATTTGTCCCACCATTCATTTGCTAAATCACAATCTTTTTCTGAATGATTTTTATATTTGTCAGCCAATTTCTCCCTTAACTTTGCATCATACTGTCGGCGATAAATAATGAACGTCTCTGGCATCCATAATATTTTATGAAATTCATCTATATTACTGCCAAATGCCTCTTCAAAAAATTCTTTTCCTCTACCTATTTTGCCTTTAGTAGAATTTAATACCGCCTGTACGGCTCTGATGAATTTTCTATTCCAATATTTTCCTATATAATCTCTGTTCATGAAAAAATCTGGATCATTTATAGGATGATATTTCATTGGGAATGAATATATACTTGCATCCAATTCCTCACATAATCTTACATTCATCTCCAATCGATAATATAATTCCTCCGGTTTATCTTCAAAATTATATAATAAATAATTGGATAAATTACGAATACCACTATTCACAGCTGTCTTTACTGACTTTTCGTAAATATCATGCAATTTCCAATGATCAAATGCGATTCTTAACGGATATATATTGACTTCTGCCAGTTTACTCATATTTTCAGGAGTAATAAGTCTTGAATCAATACCCTGATTAAAATCCACTATTCTTTTCTTCTTAGATGGTTTGTGTGTTTTTTCATATAAAGGACGCACAATCTCATCCAATTCCAAAATTGCTTCTTTAGTTGCTGTATAGTGGTACAAACAGTGATTTTCTTCAAACTTCATATAAAGCTTTGTTTTTTCTTCATCATCTTTAAGTCTGTCAATAATATCCATATAAATTTTTACTGCTTTTCTTATATACGCCCTATCATTGTATGACTCCTTCAAATTTTTAATTGTTATATCATACTCATTAGGCGCACTATAAGTAGCCCCTTGACCAAAACCACACTCCTTAATTTCTTCAATAATATCTTCATAACATTTTGATGCCAATACATTATTGTCCAACAACAATAAATCTCGCTGTGTTCCAAAGCGTTCATTCGTAATTTCTATCTGTTTCTTCAAGCTAATGTAATCGCAATATTCCGGCTCCAATCTAGGAACTGCACAGAATTTACATTTATTAACACAACCTCTTGTCATATATGCAAAATACGCATTATTTGCTGGATATATATAATCAATCTCGTCAAGAATTGAATAATCTAATGGTAACTGGTCTATTATCAATGTATCACCTGGGTCTATTGCTCCTGGCTTATCCAATAAGCCCTCAAACGGATGTATTCCTGTCGCTGAATAAACCTCGTCAGGCAATAATGTAGACATTATTCCACCAACCATAACATCTTCTGTTTTTTTGCATAACTGCTTAGCAAAATTTATTGTATCAATAGTAATATCCCAATAAAATGTAAACAAAGTAGTTATTCCTACTTTATCAAACCTTGGCTTTGTAAAGTATTCCTTATCACGATACCTTTTTCTATATTCCTTAATAACATCTAATACATCGTCTGAAGCAAATATATCGTACTCTTCTAAAATTGAATATCTACCAATTTTTATAAATTGAAATAATATCGGATAATATTCCTTCCAAAAAACTTCCGGATATACTATTTCCAAGTGTTCTATCAAATCCTCACAAATCAGTTCAACAGCAAGAGATTTCATATCACCTTTATAGAACCTAACATCGTCACCCTTCATACGATAATATGTCGCAATTTTCATAAGTCCCATTGGAGGATACTTATTTTTATAATTCGGTTCTATCAATAATACTTTTCTGTTCATTTTATCTCAGCTCTTCCTTTATTTTATCTATAATTTTTTCAGCCACATCTTTAGGAGCCACTTCATTAATAATAGTCAGTAACTTGCTTACAAGCTTTCTTTCGCTTTTTGATAGCTTTGACATAGACGAAGTTATATACTGCTTCTTTTTATCTGTCACTTCAGTCTTTACAACTTCTTTTTCATCAACTTGCCGTTGTAATTTTTCAGCACCAAACTTACTTTCAATGCTCTTTTGTACTTCTGCAATGGGAGATTGTTCATCAATCGCTTTAAACTTATCAATTTGTTTCTTAGCTTCTTCGACTTCTTTTTCAGCCTTATCTATTGCAAATTTAAGCTTCTGTTTTTCTTCTTCGTTGACAAATCCATTTTCACTTGTTTTTTTGTTATACTCATCAACTTTAGAAACATATTCCTCTTGCTTTTTATACGCATTTTTCAATCTGTTGGCATCATAATATAATCGATGCAGCACATCATAAAAATATGCCCTCAGCTCATCTTCAAACCTTACCCTAGTTTCATTCTCATTAAAATAGTCTCTCTGGGAATTAGGAATGAGTTTTTCATCTTCCGCAAAAATCTCACCAACAAAATAGTAATTTCCTCTTTTTTCTTTAAATAATCCTTGAACTACATCATCATTTCCTATCTGAATATTACTACTTCTTACACGTAATCCACGCATCTGGTTTACCACAGGAATAGATTTTTCAAATCTGGAAAGACCATACCACATCCATGCAAGCAAATTGCCGTCCTCATCATAAAAATCTTTAAATTCTAATTTAGAAATGTCATCATAGTTCTTAAGATTAGCACCGCTTTGCTCCTTAATTTTAGTAGTATATTCCTTAAAAATCTGCTGTCCGTTAATCTGAACGCAATATTCGTCGATTAGACATCCAAGCTCTCTTGCATGCGCATATATGCTACTTCTTAAAATAAATGTATTTTTATATGGTACAGGTGCTACAAAATTCAAGTATTCTTTAATACGCTTTTCATCTAATAAATCTGTATTCTCGCGATTAATCTCCAGCATTTCCACTTCAAAATAATGTTTTTCAGCATCTTCCGGAGCAGTATCATACTCTACAATTGTTTCCCATATTTCATCAATCGTATATTTCTTATTTTCTACAAGCATCTCCCTCATTTTTTTAGCATCACATGTCATTATAGACGCAACATCTTCACCCAAATAACTCGTCTTGAACTTTAATGTTTTACAATATGCCAAACCACATAAACGTCCAATTCCTCTAAAACCTTTATTCTGACCTATTTGCTTGTTGCTGTTAGCTATGTCTCCCAAATCCTCAATAAAAGATTCTGCTTTAACACCAGTCGCATTGTCCAGAATACTAATATATCTCTTGGAATTATCAATAAAAATATCAACTTGCCCTTCTCTTTGCCCAAGAATGCCCATTTTAATAGCAAGATCAATTTGGTCGCATGCATTCTGTATATACTCTCGATAAATCACTCTTGAATCTGAATACATACCAGTTGTCAGATTATCTAATATATTTTTTCCTATAGTCGCCATATGTTTTTCACCTCATCATTTGAATTGCTTATAAACTGGTTTTGGGAATTTGATATTCAATAACGACCTAAATATAGGATTTTGAATAATATATTCACCCTGCTTTAATCTAGTCATCATATTCTTATAAACGGTAGGAACACTCTTATAATCCCCTTTTGATACTTCAATGGAATTAGTTCTTCCATATGCATGCGTAGAACAGTTTCCTGTAACTCTATCATGAATTGCGCTTCTAAACTGCTCTGCTGCAAATAATACAACACCTAAAGAACGTCCTCTCTCTGCAACATCCAACACCTGCTTTAATATAGGTGAATTTTTAGGTACTTCTTTAGACGCATATTTATTTAACTCATCAATAAATACAACTATTCTGGACGGAGGATTAACTCCCTCATCGCCACTGTATTGTCCCAACTGTAAATCATATAAAGTTCTAATTGCATCGCCAAACACAAATGCCTGTTTATCCTCAGATAATTTTGCAATATCTATTACATGCACCTCATTCTTTTTTATATACTTCATTGCATCTCCGATTCTTGTCTCACCATTTTCTTCAACAACATCTCGTGCAAATATCCTATTATCTGTAATTCCTTTATTTATAATTCTATAAAATTTTCTCCAACTCGCTACAGGTATTTCTTTATCTGAACCACTTGCACCTGCTTCGCACTTTTTCTTTACTGCTTCTAAAAACTCCTGCCAATCATTGATTCTGCCAAAATCACCTTGTCCAGACATAATATAAGTTATGATTGAGTCCATTGTCTGATTGGAATCATCAATATTAGCAAACATTAAATCCAAATTTTCTTTGTCATACTTATAAATATATTTGAATTTCTTTGCCTTTTTCTTTCTTATATTATCATTTACCTCTTCTTCAGTCAGATAAGTATTCCAATGTCTGGTCTTAGCAACAGAATACGGATAATAGTAATGTACATTCTTAAATGGCTCTGTTGATAATCCCAATTTTTCATATTGTTCAAGAGTCTCTTTTTTGGCTTTCTCAGGATTCTTTTCGTCCATAAAATCATTAGGCTGGTCTATTGCAAGTAAATCCTTTCCTTTTACATTAAACATAACAAAAGCTACGCTATCTTCTTCTGCCTCTTCCCCAGTTTTACTTAAGTAGCTATCTTGAATTGCCTTCATCAAAAACATAGCATATGATGTCTTTGATGCTAAACCTGAAATACCTGATATATTTAAATGAGCTCCTTCCGGCCCTATAATAAATTTGGAATTTAAGTTCACTGGCAAAGTAACCTTTTCGCAGTCCTTTGTTCCTTCATACATTTCTAAATAACCACACACTAAAGGATTCTGAATATCCTTTAATCCAAGTGCATAATTAATTTCCTCTGCAGTAGCTAACATAACTTTCGCATTGTTTTGCAATGGAATATAAATATTCTTCTCGTTACATATTACCTTAGCTTTTACATAATTCATTCCAACACGCAATGTTGGTTCCTCAACTTCTACGTCACCAAAATCACTTGAAATAAAATTAGTCAAAAAGCTACTTGCATCTGTTATATGTGCAATATCTTCTATTACCCCATATGAATACGAATCATTAACATGGGCAACTTTTACAATATCAAAAGGATTCAATATCAATTCCGGATCAGTCCAAAAAGTAAAATCATCAATCGTTGTAGGATTCTTTTCTGTTGCTAAAACTCTTCCAATCAAATTATTTGCCATTGTATATTGCCTCCTTAGAATAAATGTAAAAATAACTCTGCACTAATATATTTGCTTTTAACAAATGATTCTGTCAAAAATACTGGATATAAATGGTTTGCCCATCTTTTATCTGTTCCATAACAAGTAGGATTACGCTCATTGATAATATTTGCTGAAATCAAGTCAATAACATCACTGTCAATACCTTTTTCCAGTTCTTCATCCATCATAATTTTTTCCACTTTTACCACACCATCAAATGGCGTTTGTGTTCTAGATTTATCTCTTATTCTTATGTACCATACTCCAAATTGTACATCTCCCAAAAACTCACGATTCTCAAATCTTGCAACTGATGTTCTATGAAAAACAGGTAACTCCGTTATATATTTGGAATTTGGTTTTCCCGTATGGTCCAAGCAACTTTCCGGATTAAAAGATTTTGAAACACCTATAACCCAGTTATAATTATGCTTAATTTTTTGCAATGTTCGTAGATCTTCTCTGCCCGATTTCATAACTTTATATTCTAACGAACCATCCTTCAATAAATAACTATCTTGTCCCAATAATTTTTTCTTTACTAATTCAGCTACCATACGCTTTTCGGATTCAATCATATAATCCTGAATTACACCTATTCCTCTATCCTCTAATTTAGCTTCCGGTGCTCCAGCTTTAGATGTTGGATAAGGAATAATTGCCGAAAAACGTAAATTCAATTTTCTCAATTCTTCACTATCATTTAATTTTTTTACAGTTGCCGCATAATATGCTGCATCGTCCCAACCATCAGCATGGCTCTTATCAGGCAGTGCCAAAACCAATTCTCTATAAAAAGCTTCTGGATACATCTTTTTATTCATGCGTTTACAACAGCCTACTCCAATCTGTCCGGCAACCACTGGAAAAACTTGTTTATTGTAAGCTATATCATCTACTTTAAATACATGTCGTGATCCATCCAAAAAATAATTAATCAGAGGTGGTTCATTAACTATCATATCAGCAAGTGGTTTCAAATTAACCGTTTTAACATGCTTGACCGTTTCTGCACAATCTTGCCACTTCATGATTTTAGAGTAATCATCATCATAAACAATTGAAGGCAATCCAATAGAATCAAAACTATACTTGTATGTATTATAGCTAGTGCCCTTTGTTTCCTTTGCTATTATCTCCATTATCTTTGGCATATTTCCACCACCTTCACAACATCATTTTACTTTTCAATCTCTACGATATCATCCAATCCGCATTCCAACGCAACACATATACGCACTAATACATCTAAAGACACATTTTCATTATTTGTCATCTTTGTAAACGTACTTGCAGCAATCTTTGTATTTCTTCTCAGATCTCCCTTGGATATATCCCTGTCAATTAACATTTTCCATAATGGTTTATAATTAACTTTAATGCGTTCTTCTGCCATAATACATCCTCCATCACATATAACTTCATCAACGCAATTTCCCAAATAACATTATACCAAAACACCTTCGATTTTTCAACTTTATTTTCGATTTCTCGAACAGTTTATTCGTAATCCCATCCAAAACAAATCATGGCACACCTTACCGCAACTCCCACCAAAATCACAGTAAAATGCACCATATTTTTCACAATTCCAACTCTCTATATTATAACTTTATAATCCCTACCTCCTCTTCCACTCCTCATACTCCTGCCACAGCCTTTTCTGTTCCCCTTTCCACCTCATAATCTCAGCCAAATCCCTTTCCATGGCTTCAATATTAGCTTCAAGGGTATCCACAGTACCAACTCTCTTATCCGCCTTTATCTCATGCTGCACAGCCTCTTTGGAATACTGTTCCATCGTCTCCACATTCACATAACCGCATACAGAATAGCTGTAGCCGTTATCTGTATCCTTAAATATCGGCGCAACCTCTCCCACAGAAGTCTTCCAACGCATCAGTTTTGGAAACCAGCACAGTCCTTCTTTTATCAGTTCTTTAAGTCGCTCAAGCAGTTTTCCAAGCTCATACAAAATGCTCCTGAAACTGTTTCCGGCATCAATACGCCCGTCTTTTTCTACAGCAATTGCATATTCCTCTATGGTAGGAGCAAATAACCGTAACATTCCCACAAATCCTTTTATCTGTTCCAAAACCTTTCTTGTTTTCTCTGCCTCCTGCTGTTTTTCTTCCAGTTCTTCCTTTGTCTCATCAAGCATATCCTGATTAAGCTCCACCAAATCCCTTAATCCGGCAAGTGTATTCTCTTTTCTGCCAATGTCCAACGCAACTGACTCCAGCTTCTCTGTTTCCTTTGCCACCTTATACTCCAGAACCGTCAAATCCTGATTTCTGCCTTCCTGTTTTTCCTCAAACCGCTCTTTCAGATGAAAATAAAAGCATTCTTCCGCAATATCACGAAGCTTTCCCTGAAGAACACCTGACAAAACCTCTTTCGTAAAAACATTTCTTTTGGCTACCCGTCTCGAAAGCCCCTTCTTGTAACCTTCGTAAACAGGCACACCTACCACATGCATATGGGGACTGGCTTCGTCAAAATGAATGACCGCATTTGCCACCTTAAACCCGGGCAAAAGTGTCATCAGATTCTTTAAAGTGTAATTGTAAACATAATACATCTTGTCTTCCTTACCTGCATGTTCCTCCCAAAATCCCATATTGCCGCACTGAAAAATAATCTCTACCGCCATATCCTGATTAAGCCCCGATACATGGTCAAAATAATCATCTATCCGCCTGTCGGCACGCTTCTGTTTTTCATTGTATACCTTTAGTGCTTCGTCAAGCTCCCGATGGTAAACCTCCTGCACATCCTTATACAAATTTTCAGTTCCGTATAGCAAAACTATGTTATCTTTGCTATAATCAGATGAACGATATTTTCTGAGATTATGGTTGGCGACTGACTTTAATTTTGATTTCGTTGTTATGGCACTTTTTTCATTACTGACATGTGCCGTATATGATGCAGCTCCCATCCGTCTTCTCCTTTATCCGTAATTAATTCTTTCGGAGATGCGGTTATCATCTTTGTTATGTCAAAGATGATAACCCTCTAGCAGTTTTGGCAAGCCAAAACAACGGGGGGCTCTCCGAGGGTTGTATATACTTTACTTATCTTACAGGTGCGCCAAAAGTGGCACACTTTTTTGATTTTGACGCCACTTTTTGACACACTTTCTTCATTTTGGCTTCACTTTTTGACGCACCTATTTCATAATCATTTGCCCCCGCTAATGATATTGCCTTACTACCTGTGCAAGCACCACTTCCTCTGCCATCATTCGTGCCTGCATACGCAGTCGGTACATCTCCTCAAATAAATTTTGATTACCCGGCTTATGTTTCTTCATCCACTTTTTTTCAATGCAATCCAACAGTTCATATGATTCTTCATTCACCTGCACTGCCTTTTCATGCATTCTATCAAATCTCACAAGATTGCGGTATCTGTCTGGATGACTGCATTCCATAAATTCCATCCACATACGCCCGTATTTTCCCACGGAAACTTTTACATCCGCTTCATTTTCTACGGATAAAACAGGATAAAATAATCCGTCACGCTCTATATATTCAATTCCAAGTTCTTCAAATATTGTCATAAAATCCTTCCTTTCCGGTTCAAGACCGCAACATCGCAGAGTGTCAGATTTTTGCAACCTTGCAATCTTAAGAGTGCAAATCCATACACCCTGCAATGTTGCGATGTTAAACTATTCATCTTTATGCAAATCCCAGTACCAGTTACCGGCAATCCTTTTCGCCTTAACTCCAAGCTCCTTTTTAGCAGTTTCAAGAGTTCTTTTTGAAATACCCTCCTGTGCTGCCATTTCAAGAATCTCCGTGCTGGAAATCATGACCCTTGGACCCATAAGCTCCTGCAGAAACTTCCTTGCCATATCAAGTTTATTTGCTTTTGGCGCAATTCCGCCTAAAACCTCATCCGCAGTAATCTCATAATCTCCAATCCATCTGAAACCTTCCTCTGTCAGTTCAAATGCTTTCGGATGCCCGAATGCTGAAAGGTTATTCTTAATCTGTACGATGGCCCTCATATTGGGCTGACCTTCAATTCTTCCTACAAGAAGCACACTTCTTGCCACCGCAAAGAAATCTATGGAACCCATACCTCTGTATGCAGCCTTTGCCCCGGAACCTTTATTCATATGACCGATAAGAACAATGGCACAGCCTGTCCTCTCTGCGATACTTCCAAGCTTCTTCGTCATATCCCTGGCTTCATTTGCCCTGTTCATATCCGTACCGCCACCAAGATAAGCCTGTATGGGGTCCAATATTAAAAGCTTTGCATTTTCCTTTATAATCGCCTGCTCCAGTCTGTCATCAGTCATGGATACCGACTTTTCACTCTCATCTATAATGGATATTCTGGTACAGTCAGCTCCTGCTGACTCCAGTCTTGGCTTAACCGTATCCGCAAGTCCGTCCTCTGCTGTCTGATAGATAACATTTACAGGCTCACCCTGCACCATGTCACCATCAAAACCCATACCTTTTGACAGCATTGCTGCTATATTTAATATAAATGTGGATTTGCCGTCTCCCGGATCACCCTGAATAATCGTAAGCTTTCCATAAGGTATAAACGGATACCACAGCCATTTAATTTCCTGTGCCTCCACCTGAGACAGCTGAATCATCTTTAACTTTATCTCTTCTTCCATCTGAAACCTCCGTAAAAAATACTGTTCTTTTACGGAGCCTTTTGGTATACTGTAGTTGCGAAGTACATATACAAAGGCTCCGCTTTTGTTAATGTGATTACAGCCCCCTGCTTATGCATCGGGCTGTTTTTCTTCTGTGCTTTCCCACAGATATTTTGCCCCATCAAGCACTGCAATGACTGCATTTAACATTGCCACATAATCGAATGCCAGCTCCTCAAGTTCGTCATATTCAGTTCCGTCAATAGGAGACATTTTCCCTTTTATCCGTCCTTCATAATAAACTTCCTCTGCCAACCTATGCATGTCCTCCTGCATCTGCCTTACACATTTCACAAGCTCATACACCGTTTCCTTTTTACCTACAACACAAACCCTGTTGTAAATACAGGAACGGACAAAATAATCTTTTTTCAGCATTCCGCTTGCCTTTGCCCTTGCATCAATTTCCCTTCTGTCATGGTCAGAAATATGAAAACTGATGGTAGGATTTTTATGGGTTTTACTCATAATCATCTGCTCCTTTCTCTGCAATACCGGTTCTCTCACAAAATTCACGGTTAAGTACATCTGCCATCTGCTGTTGCTCCGTCGGAAACATGTGGGCATAATGAAATGTGATACTCTGGCTCTCATGCCCTACCCTGTTACCGATGGCAACTGCCGAGAACCCTCTGTTAATCAGATAAGAAATGTGCGAGTGACGAAGTCCGTGAATGGTAATACGCTTCACTCCTGCCTTTTTCGCACCTCTTGTCATTTCCTTATGCAGATAAGATTTGGTAATGAGAAATATTCTGTTATTCCTTGTAAATCCGTAGAGACTGTTAATATAATCCCTAAGTTCCTCTGCAAGAAAATCCGGCATCACAATATCCCTCTTGCTCTTTGGTGTCTTTTGGTCTGTAATAACATCCTCACCGTCAATTCTCTGATAAGATTTTGTAATATGAAGTACCTTAGCCTCCACATCAATGTCCGCAGCAGTCAGCGCAAGCAGTTCCCCACTTCTTAAACCGCACCAGTACAACACCTGAAATGCATAATAGGAAACGGATTTATCCTTTACCTGTTCAATAAACTTCAGATATTCCTCCTCCGTCCAGAACTCCATTTCATCGGATTTACCCTTTCCGATGGTGCCTGCCTTTTTAACGGGATTATCGGAAAGATTATAAAATCTTACTGCGTGGTTAAACATTGCCGAAAGCTCTGCCTGAATGGTTTTCAGATAAGTAGGCTTAAACTTATTTCCATCAGGGTTTTTCAGTTTCATCAAAGCATTCTGCCACTTAATAATGTCAGCAGGACTGATTTCATTCATCTTCTTATCCTTAAAATATGGCAGGATTCTGTTCTGAAATATGGTGTTCTTGGTCTTCCATGTGTTAAGCTTCAGCTTCGGTTTTAAATCATCCTCATAAATCTTATAGAAAGACCCAAAATCCATATCCAGACTGTTAGCCTGCTGGAGCCGGAACTTCTGCTCCCACTCCAGCGCTTCCTTACGGGTTTTAAAGCCTCGTTTCAGCTTTCTTTTATTCTTACCCGTCCAGTCATTGTAGTGGAAAGAGACATACCATGTGCCTCTTTCCTCGTCCTTGTATGCAGCCATTTACCTCACTCCCTTCTTAAGCAGTCTGCAAACCGTAGAACTTCTCATCAAAATACTGACAGCTTACCTTTCCGGTAATCGTCATATATCCCTGAGCCTTCAAATCCTGATTCAACTCACGGATAATCTTATAGGCATGGGATTTGGATATCATAAGCATTGTCATAACATCCTCAACATTGTAAAAAATCTTCTCCTCCATAAAGCATTCACCTCCTTTCCCCGGCTGTACCAGTATGTATATCAAATTTGCTGTTGCAAATATGGTAGCGTATTTTTCCAAATCCGGCTATGGACTGGGCTGGTGTATTTTCAGAAATTCACACCGGATTTTGGTGTTTTTACTTTTATTCGTAACACAGTAATTATGATAACTAATATGTAAGTTTCATGTTCATCCTCTAAGGACTAACTTTTTACACCAAATAGTCTTATAAAGACTAAATTCACAGTCTGATTGTAAATCAACTCCTGATAATGTTTTATGACCTCACAGGACGGATAGCCCATCCTCATAGGTTGTTTTAATGTCATTTTAGCGAAACTATCAGCAAAATAACATTTCACAACTGTTAAACCGCTTATCACTTGTGTTAAGTTTACACCTGCTGCCAGTAGCTTTTTATCTCGCCATAGTAGAATAATCCTCGTAATAGTAGATTTCTTCCGCTTAACACCAATCACATATTTATTATGTCATTATCCGTATTCATTTCTTAGCACCCAACGGTTATGATTACCCTACCCATAAGTAATGGTATGGTTTGATTTTACTGCTGACTTCCATTCTTTTTTATCCCTCATAGGAGTAATTTACTACTATGAGTAGCACTCACACCTACAAATAAAATGATAACTTATATCTCCAGCAATTAGAATAGAACGGTATTCGGGGTTTTACAGAATAACCCGTAATATCATTCGGGGTTTCCTTCCAATATGAAGCCGACGAGAGCAACAAAATATCATCCCCGAAATAAAACTTTTACTAATTTCTGTCAGCACCATGCTTTGCACTGTTATAATTGTAGATACCCACACCACATTTGTCGTGGGCGTAATTGTCCTACTTAGGGGTACTATCAGTCCTACCTGAAAATAAAATGGGAAATTTTGAAAAATAAAGATAATTAAAAAATAAAAATACCTCTAACACCTTTTGCAGTATTCCAAAATACACTTGGTACTGCCCATTCAGGTATCATAGAGGTATCAACGAAAAGAAAAAAGCTCCAGAAACGGCTTATTTTCGCCATTTCTGAAGCTGTGTTTACTATTCGAACTCTATAATGAGTACTGTATTTTGTAAGGTTGTTTTTCTTTTGGTACTAGATATTGTGTAGATATTCCGATTATTCCATGGATTATTTGGGTTTTTAAAGATTTTTGCAACCATGGTGCAACCGGTATCCCCCACTTTATATACCACATAAAAGGTGGGGGATAAAATTAATATGCTTCGATAAAGCACTTCCCTCTATTTCTTTCAAATATCAGAAATGGTATTTCTGCCTTAGCTAAAATATTATTACTTACCGACACAAATCTATAATCTTGCAAGCCTGGTATATATTCCCAAACTCGTTTCTTATCAATATAAGAATATACATCTTCACTATTCCACAGACACTCCATTTTTACAGCAATACACTCTGTCTGAACAATCATCTGATAAAATCGCAATTCATCATATTTCACATGTTTAACCAGTTCTCCATCAGTATATTCCATATTAAATCCATCGCTTGATTTTAGATGGACTCTCTTTTCTGATATCGCTTTTTCATCAAATCCCATTTCTCGGTACAGTTTTTCATAATCTGTAACCTTTTCTGGCAAAACAAGTGGATGAACAAATTTACTGTTTATAATATTGGCAATTTCTTTATCTGTGCTTCGAAATAGTCTTATATATCCTGTAGCCTGCTCTCCATCCGAATCATGAAGATAAAAGAAATCATACTCTGAAAAATAATCTATTCTAGACAATTCACACTTTATTGGCTTAACAAATCGATAAATGCTGTATGATGTGCTCATATTGCTCCCTCCTAGCCAATTTTAATCCTTTAACTTGTCATCTAACTCGGCATCTAACATACAAATGACAAGTTAAAATGCCTTATTTTTCGCGTTTTTCTCACATATTGTCATTCTAATTCGTCATTTCAACTCGTCACCAACGCGTTAAAATGACAAGTTAAATTTTACAATAACGCATTCTATAATAAGCCAAACTGTATCATTGAATACTCGTAACCATCAAATCTTCCCTAGTCTCAACTTAGTCTCATAATACACCTAAAAAATGAGACTGAGTTGAGACTAACTTGAGACTAATGGTATCATGTTTTTCAAAAAATACCGATTTTACTGCATTTCTACCACTTTGTTCAGTCTCACATAGTCTCAAATCTCATGAGACTAACTTGAGACTGAATGAGACTGAATGAGACTAAGTCAATTTTCACATTATAAAGTCCAGGTTGATGTCTTTTTATCGTATACTGCACCTGTCACTTTTTTAATTTTAGCATAATCTCTGAATACCGTTGCTCTTGATATATCAAGCTCTGCCATTACCTGTTCAACCGATAAATGCAAATTTTCACATATCATATTATAAATTTTTTGTTCTCTTTCAGATAAAGTTTTCTGCTCTCTTGCTTCTTCAGCTGCAGCTCTATCTAAAGGAATACTTATTCTAAACACATCATCTTCTATCAACTCTGGTTTTCCACCATCAGAATATATCGGTGTATATTTATATAGATTTCTAACACCAGAACCAATGGTATCTGTTCTACCAATATTTGCAAAAAATTGTTGAATCAACGGATTCTTCGGATATGGTGTAAATTCATCACTCATAATATTTCCATGTCGTCTTGGAATACACCAGTTTTCTGTTTTCAACCAGTCTTTTTCAATAATCACCTTTGCCGGAAATGCACTTGAGTAATCTCTATGAACAAGGATATTGGCAATTACTTCTCTAGCAATAATGCCTCTAATACTTGTATTTACATTGTCAATCAAGCAAAACTTATCTGAAGTATGTTTCGCCACAAATTCCATCAAAAGTTCGTATGCCTCAATCAAATTTGTTGTTACTTGTAATCTGTCATCATATCTATCCAGATTTTCAACTCTGTATAATGCGTCTGTGATATAACCTGGACAGCAGGAACGTATCACTTCATCCTTTCCAAATAATAGGACGCCTGCCAGATTATACCCTTGAATTCCAGAAGAAAAATCTTTTTCCCATAACCCAGCACTTTTCAATATTTCCTCATCAGACATTTGTAACCAAGGATGATCCGGATTTTTACTTTTTGCAAGATTTCTCACCTTATCCATCAAATCCATGCGTAAGTCTTCCGCCGTAACATATGGGAATATCTTGTGTTCCGCATATGTATTACTCTTTCTGTTATACATATTCTGCAACTGAATTGGTGAATCTGTAATATCCATATCGCCATCTTCGTTTCTGTCGTAAATTCTATTTCCACATTTTTCAACAGTAGATGTAGGTGGCACATATACCCATAAGAGCTGCATTCCCTCATACTCGAATTCCTCTATGGAAAGATATAATGTTGGTGACATCTTATCAGGATTATTGAGCTGATTCACAAAATTTCTCTTCATATCCTTGACCATATTCCGGTTAATACCTATTGGTGTTCCTTCATCCTCTACACCCATAATAATATATCCGCCATATCTATTAGAAAAGGAACACACCGTTTCATACACATCTTCTTGAATACCATACTGACAGGTTTTATACTCTACTGTTATTTTTTCATCTTTTGTAAGCAAGTCTCGCATTAATTCACTTGTCATTTTGTCGCCTCTTTTTTTCATTTTAGAATAGTGTCTTGGATATACTCTTCCTTCTATCAAGAACAATCTTGACAGAAAACATAAAATGTACTTGATTCAAAAATATACTACCCAATTTATTGCATTTTTTTCATCCTTTATAGTTGAAACATATTATAAAAAATACCCTAGAACAGTTATAATCCTAATAATATATCAATTTCATTTATAAAAGTATCACTTTTCGCAACTCGTCCATTACCACCTAATTCTTTATATTTGTGATAAATTGTTAGCTTAAGATCATTTATCACTTCATCAGTCACACTAGATAAATCCAAATTTTTTACATCTGAAAATTGAATATTCTTTTTTCCAAAAATCTTCGCTGCCACTCCATACAGTAAATAATATAAAACATCATTTCTCTCCGCTGATGTCATATCTGAAGTTTTTGTAAGATTTGTTTGTACTTTCTTACCTAACAATGCCGTCTTATAATATACCTCAAGGTCCGCATTTGTTTCATACAAATTCTTATAAGTATCGTCATCTGTCAGCAAAGTAGATGGTCTAGCTCGAGCAAAATCTGGTTTTCTTAAAAATATACTTATTAAACATTGAGCCAAAAAAGACACTCCTACAATATCTGTTGCTTTCTTTTTTTGATTTTTATAGTAATTTTTTCTCCTATCATAGTATAATCCTCTACTTTTAAAATACATCTCAATCTGCAAATGTATTGTATCAGTAACTCTTAATGATGATTTTGGTATATTAGTCTGATTATTTGTAGCAAAGATAATGTTATCTCGCGACTCTTCTGACGTAGGTACTATAACACGCACCAATACATTTCTTTTTTCATTTTCTACTTGTGCCTTATTCACGGAAAAATAATTATAAATTTCGGTAGATGTTTGAAGTCCATTTACAATCTCTGGATTAGTAATTAACAATTCTTTATTAGTTATAGGTGATGCTTTTTCTGCCAAAATAGTAATTCCGTTATTTAACCACCAAAAATCTTCTCCATCCTCTGATGCTAAACTTTTCGCAATACATGTGTTTACTGAATTTTTACCTTGATAGTCTCTTACATTTGCTTCAAAAAAACTACTCCTTAATTTATCATTATCATCTGTGATAAACTTATAATATGTTCCCAAATTTATTAAAGAAATAAACTCCGAATTTTTTCCCCTTGCAATTGGATTTTCTACAAATTCTAAATTTACGCATACCTCTGTATCTGTATTGTAAAGTTCCATTAGTTTATCAGCCCCAACAAAATCCACCGCTACCATAGCTGTTGGATACAATGATTTAACTAATTCTTTAAGTTCATTTGCTTGTTCCTCTATATTCGGGTGCTTCTCATCTGCAAGCGTTACATAATAATAATGTATTTGAATTTTTATTTGTGAACGCACTAATTTAGTAATTGCATCTCTAAACATCATAAACGATTCTCTTACTTGCTCATTATAACGATCCACAAAACTTTTTTCCTCACTCGACATACTAAGCAAATTATTTGATGTAGTCTTCCACTTCATAATAGCATCTTCACTAAATCCTGTTGTATTTTTTGCTTGTACAACTACCAAATTCAATACAGATCCCTTAGGTGCACTTAGATTTTCAACTTGGTCTTGTGTCAATAAATCATTATTCAAAAATACATACATTCCATCACAACCACCATCATTACCACCACCAATTATTCCACTTGCAACTTCATCATCACTTAAATCATAATTTTTCAAAACTTGAGATGCCGCAAAAAATTCAAAATACGAACTTTCTTTATCATATAATCCATTTTCTTCATACTCTTGCTGAATACATTCTTTTAATAATAGTTGATTATTGGATAATTTTTTTGCCATTTATCTTATGTCTCCTTCTCCACTTTTCATAGCAATAACCTACTTTGTATTATGATAAAAATCTTATGTTATACATTTATATTACTTTAATTATATTCTTTTATTCATATGTTTACAACAAAATATCCTTTCCCTAATATACATAATATCTATTTAATACATTACTCTCCCTAATAACAAAAAGCACCATTTCTGATGCTTTCTAGATTTCCATCTGTTGCTTATGATTTTTGTTTCTTACTAGCCCCACCTGCCTTATTTCATTATCTCTTTCCTTCACCAACTTTTGATACTCTTCCATCTTCCTTTTCATGCTCTTCGGTGTTATGAACTCTTTAAATGCCTGCACCAGTCCTTTTTCCTCCATAAACTGTTTACACCTTCCAAGCTCCTTCTTCGTTTCTTCCACTTTGGATTTCAGCCTAGATATTTCAGCCACATATTTTTCCTGCGTTGCGTCTACTCCTCTCGCCCACGCATATGCTTCCAGCATTTTATCCCATACTTTCTTTGGAACCTTTACATATTCTGTTTTATCTAAAATACCTTTTACTGTAATTGCTTCACTAGCGACTTTTGATGTAGCAGCTTTAACCTCTTTTTCTACAGCCTTCTTTGCTGATAATTTCAATTCTGTTTTTCCTAATTGTTCCTCTGCCTGATTCTCCAATACTTGAAGCTCCGCTACTTTTTCCTGCAAGGCATCTACTACTCTCATAACCTCTTTATACTCTGGCAGGCTAAGATTATCCCTTTTCACACCAAGCACTTCTATCTCTATTCCTCGTTCATTGCATAGCTCTGTCAGATATGCTCTTTCACGTTCTTGCCATGCAACGGTTTCGTTCTTTTTCTTGCTGACAGCCTTAGGAAATCCCATCTGCTGTAGTGCTTTGGTAAGGCTGTTGCGTGTTTCCAATCCTGTCTTATATCCGTGAGCTACCGGAATATAGTCTATATGTAAATGTGGTGTTGCTTCATCCAAATGCATTACACAATTAAACATGTACAAGTTCGGATTACGTTCCTGAAAGGTCTTTGCATACTGTTCTAAGACATCAATTGCCACTTTGGCATCCTCAGTAAGATTTCCCTCTGAATCAACTACTGGTGTGTCTGTCATTTTTCCTATCTGTACTACATTCTCATAAAAAGGCTTTTCTTTATTACCAGAGTTCTCAATCTCTTTTAAATAATTCTCTTTTCTTCGGTCCTTACGCTTCTGATTTTCATTATATTCTCGAAGTGCTTGTCCAAAACATATTTCATAGGCATCTTCTAATGTTTCCTGCTTATAGATTCGATTCCAAGAAATACGTTCAGGTGCCACATTTTTACTAATAAATTCTCGATTATTATGTGTTAAATGTCCTCTTCCTTTAGGAAATGATATTGTTTTGGCTCCCAATCATATATCACCTACTTTCTTTCTACTACTCTAAATACTTCATATTCATCAAGGCTATTCCAGAATAAGAATACATATACAGCCACTTGCGACTTTCTCGCCAAGGTCTTGTTACTTCTTCCAGAAGTAACGCCTTATTACCTTTGACATTGCATATCAAAGGTCGGCGCTCTGCGAGGCTCTTGCACACCTTCGGCATGCAAACCCATCCTTGCAGATGGGTACGAAAGACAACTCCACAGGCGCTGTCTTTCTCACGGGTGTTGGTACCGATACGGTACCAAACATAGGCGTTCCCTTTTCTACTTGGTACCCAATCGGTACCGCCTATTCACCCATAGCAAAAGCAAAATCCATCATATCATCTGTTATTTTGTTCTCCTGCTTTTGCATTGTCTCATCCATAATCATGGCTCTTCCATTCGTTGGAACTGTCTCTTTTAAGAGTTCCTTAATTCCCTCTAAAACAAGTCTTGCTGTTTCTTGTGGAATAGTATTTTCTATATGCTCCAACTTTAAAGAACTCGATTTCTCTTTATCTAACATCGCTACTAAGGCTTCTGATAGTATCTTCCCATAAGAACCGTCTTTACATTCGCCACTATGAAGATACTCCCACGCTCTCCGCTGTACTTCATCTTCCATACAAAATTTCACATTTGTACATCGATATGTTTTCTTCATAAGCATTAGCCTTTCTCTGCTCTTTTCAGCTTCTGCATTGCCAAATATTCATATCCTTTTGCATTTGCACAGATATCATCAATGAAGAAAACTCCTTCTTTATCCACAACATCCGTATAATTTTTTAGCAGACATCCACCACCACCGATTACATATAGGTTCATAAGTTCTTCTTTATATCCATAGCTCACCAATCGCTTCATAATCTCATTAGCATATCTAGTAGCAATCGTCTCTGACACATCCAAAATTCTTTTAGATGAATTACTCTTATTTCCTCGTAACAATGGCTCTATCATTTCCTCAGGAACTTCATCTGTATAGTTTTTAGTCAATTCATGTTGAATCTCTTTGATACAACATGACACACCATACTTTTCCGTGATAAGACTTTTCTCTAATGGTTTTCCATTATGAATCTGCATGATATTCATGGTTCCATTTCCTATGTCCACGATCATGTTAAAACCTTCCATTCTTCCACACTGACATATCGCCGCAAACCCTTGTGGAAACATAGCTACATCACAAATATGTATCTCATATCTCTGCTTACGATATTCAAATACCAAATCCTGTTTCTGCAACAAATACTCTTTGAATGTCTTTCCCTGACTCTTCGCCCATGCAAGCGGTAAACCTACCGTCAGATAAATGTTTGCTTGTGTTCTTCATCGAAAAGCCAGTTCCTCCGCAATGGCAGCTAGTGTCAAAAGGAAGAAATCTTCCGTTTCTGTTTTGTCTCCCTGATAGGTAAGATGTGATTCGCCTATCACATAATACTTACCGCCATACACCAGATAATTTTCACTTACAATCGGAACTTCTGCCAACTCATCAATCCCTGTCTTAAATACTCTGTGTGCTGTTTTCATATTTCCATATCCATGGTCTACACCGATTATCAATTTCCCATTATAGTTATACTCTTGCATGTTTCTCTTCCTCCTCTTTATAAAATCCGTTTAATATCTCCACTATCGCCCGAAGCGACTCCAACACCTGCAAATCCAATTCATCAGCTCTCTGCACTTGACAAAGGTGTTCATCAATCACCTTCATTTCTTTTCTGATTGCGTCAAAAGATTTTACGTTTCCTACCGTTGTTACTTTTCCATATTTACAACATTCTGTAATATAATCCTGCACCTTCAAACCGGACAATTCGATTCGCTTATAAATAATATCCCTATCTCCCGGTGTCACACGATTATTGATAATCACATTCCTTTTACGAGCATGTTCATTATTCTTTTTAGGAACCACACCTTCAATCAAATTATTACGTTTATAAATTCTACTCATCTTCGCCATCCTCCTTTTTCTGCTCCAGTGCCTTTTCTCTATCCTCATTCAGTTTGTCTGCAAGACTTTTCTGCTTAGATGGATACAAATGAGAATATGTAAAAGTTACAGAAATACTTTCGTGTCCCATACGCTCTGCAATCTCCACTGGCGAGAACCCAAGCTCAATCAAATATGCTACATGTGCTTGACGTTCTAAAGGATAATTCTAGGACACACAACAATATACCAATACAACCGGCTTATCTGTAATAGTGATGAAAGGACGAAAAATCTATGAAACTGATATATGCTACATATAACCAATACTGCAATTGTATTGATATAACCACTTTTGATAATATGCTTTTACGAATTGACTGCAATAAAGCGGAAGATGGTCTGAAAATCACACCTAATTCACAGTGTGCATTGAACGTTCTTACAATTGACAATCCTTTAGAGTATGCTCGGTTGGTGTTGGACAGCGAGATGCAGGCATGGGTGGATGCGGAAGATAATTTGGAAGTGTGGTGATTTTATGGGGTGGATTGCTATGTAATGGCAGTCCACCTTTTACATTACAATATTTTCAGAAAATTATAAGTGGAATATAAGAAGTGTGCGTGGTACAATAGGAAGTGAAATTTGAATTTGTCGGATTGGTAAATTCCTATTTTTAGAGCTAAGGAGGTTTTGAAAGAGTGGATATTATATATAAGCGACTTACAGAAAATGAATTAGATACATTTATCCAAATGAGAATTAATCAGCTTCGTGAAGAAGGTGCTACAGAAGAAATTGACTTGGTTCCTAATTTGGAAGATTACTATAAAAGGCATATGGCAGATGGTACATTTGTCTCATGGATCGCAATGGACGAGGATAAGATTATAGGAACAAGTGGAATGTCGTTTGTTGAGAAACCACCATATTTTGGATGCCCTTCTGGAAGAATAGGTTTGCTTTCCAGTATGTTCACTAATCCAAATTACAGGAGAAAAGGTATAGCGAAGGAGTTACTTTCAAGAGTAGTAAGTGAAGCTAAGGAATATGGCTGTGGTACTGTTCAGATTACAGCATCAGATATGGGTGTTAAGTTATATACTGATTTTGGATTTAAGCATAATGGCAACTTTATGCATTATATGTTATAGTATGAAATTCCGATTTTGAGGGGAAAGGCAGGAGAGTATATTGGGGAAAAAAATAAATAATTATATAGAATACCAAAAAAGGCTGAAAGAATTTTTTAGTGGTATTAAGGAAATGCCTTCTAGCGAAGAAGTTCAGTCTTTTATTGATGAATATAATTTGTTTATTGACTGGCAGATAATTATTCTTGATGTTAAGAAAGATATTAGTTCTTTGATGCTTAAAAATATAACAGGTAAAAGTAAATCTATCTCTTCATATAAACAATATTTAGTAAAATTAAAAGAATCATTTGGTAGTCTCGATGAAATGCCTTCGCGGAAGCAGATTGAAGAATTTATTGAAGAATATAATTTAGGAAAAAACTGGGGAATTGTTGAAGAAGATGTAGTAAAGGACTTAGAAGAAATAATAAATGGTAAATATGATGATATGTTAAAGGATTCAGCGTATGTACATGATATTACGGTAAAAAAAACAGTGACTAAATCATCTATAAATCCTTATTCACCTTCTGTTAATAGAAGTACACAGAAAATAACTTTTCAGCTGAATTCATCGTCAAATATAGATTATGGACGTCTATATGGACATACATACAATTCTTCTAGTGTATCTGTAAAATTACCAAACATACCCAAAGAAGAAAAAAGAAAAGGTTCAAACAAAGTCAATAAGACGAAAAAAAATAGCAAGAAATTTCAACCGCAAAGAAAACAAACAATATTTATTGATGGTGATAATCATATTAAAGAAGCTCAAAAAGGCATCGAACATACAACAAAAAATACAACGGTCAGAGCTATTTTTTCGCAAGTGGGAGCAAAACGCAAATTTGACAGGAAATATCAAAATAGACCTAATGTATCATCAAAAATAGTTTCTCCAGGAGACCAAGCGGTTGACAATCAAATTAAAGCTGAGGCTGGTCAATTGCTAAAAAAGGGAAATCAGGAGGTAACGTTTGTTAGTCATGATAGAGGGTTTGATAAATACAAAAATCGAAAAAATGATAGAAGTTCTGGAAACAGGATTACTACAGTTAAATCAGTGAAGGATAAATTAAAAATGAAAGAAAAATGATTTTACATATATATAATTTTGAGGAATCTTTATGAATCATTTTTTGAAAATGGATATTTTATCTATGTAAAGAACCCGCAAACTTTCAGTTTGAGCCTTTGTATATCACTCACCCACGAGCGGATTCCATCTGCCCGTGGGAGTACTTTTTACAGCCTAATAGCCATTTTTACAACAGCCATGATACAAAAGGTTCAATCCAACTGAAAATCCAATCCACCAGCTTACCACATTGATATCTAGCGGAATATACTTCCCTGCAATCAATGCAAAAGTTACGCTGACAATACATAAAGCAATTGACACCGCTTTTCTCAAACGTATTTCTCCATAAACCTCATAATACTGCCAACGGTCATGCCACTTCTCGCTAAGCCAATCAAGCACATTTCTAAGTAGTACAAAACTGATTGCAATAATCCCCACAGAAGCAAGAACCATAATACCAATCACAACATAAGGATGCATATAATCCGTAAGATACGCATAACACCATTGATACAATCCGGCAATTCGTTCAGCTATATCGCAGCCATTCTCCCAGCGGTTTATAAACCACTGAGGAATAGTTTTGGCAACATCGCTATTCATAAAAAGGATATACCATGTCTGTATCATACAGATAAAACAAAATACCCATGTCCAGATGCTTAATGCTAAGGTCTGCTTTTGAAGAGCAGTCTGTAACTTTCCCTTCATATCTGCTTCCATCTTCCGTTTTATACGGCTGGTTTTTTCATAAACACGCTTATCAAAATCCTCATTTAATACCTTTGCCTTTGCAAGGATTCTCTTAGCGCCCTCTGTCTTTGCTACGGCTTCTTTGAAGGTGGTTTGAGCCTTCTCGTTCTCTGCTTGCAACCTCCGATTCGCTTCTGCCATTTTCTCGTTCTCCACTAACACCAAATCGCTCTCGGCTAATCTGGCGATATGAGCGTTCAACTTCTGAATCTCTTGCCCTTGTTCTGCTATCGTCGATTGCATGGAGCGTATCTGCAATTTCAGCTTTTGCACATCGGATAAATGCATCTGTATCTGATTCTCCTTTTGTGCCAGCAGTGAGCGGTACTGCTCGTTCTCTACCTGTAAATCCTCCGACAGCTTCAAAAGACTGTCTACGTTCCATAAGTTTTCTAATTCGTTCATCACGATCCCTCGCTTTCTCTTTTATTCTTTGCATAATTCCTGCAATTGTCTGTTCTGTGCTGCTAATTTCTGATTCTGTACGGTCAGATTCCGATTTTCGGCTGAGAGCCTCCTGTTCTCGGCATTTAATTTCTCCAGCAATTCCAGCTGTTCCTGATTTACCGATTTCAACTGCTCCAACTGATGCTGCTGGTCTTCCAGAATATCCAGCATATTGTCCTGACATTTGAAAATCTCCATGATTTCCTCTAAAGTATCCTGTAATTCGTTCATATAAAATCCTTCCTCTCTCCATAATGGTTTTCTGCAATTCCTTCACCGTAAGAAGCCATTTACCTTTCAGTTCATTCAGCTTTTTTACTATGCGGTTGTATTCGCACCGATTAGAAACAAAGCCTGCCTTCTCCATCTTGCGGGCACGATACCCTTCGTGGATGGTCGGCTCTAAATCCAGCTCCTGCCGTTTGTAACTTCTGTGGTCAATCTGTTTTTCTACAGACAGATATTCGTTACAGATATCTGCCCATACCTTGCGCCAAGTTTCCGCATTACCACGGTCATTCCAGTCATTAGTTTCCACTGTAATGCGTTTCCACAGCTTTTCATTCCGTTTACCGAGCTTCTGTTCTCCGGTAGCCGGGTCAATGAGCGGGATGCGTTTTCCTTCTTCATCAAGGGCATATATCTTCTTTTCCTTCTGTGCCCATGTGCCATCGGGTTTGATACCACGCATGGTCAGCATAATGTGAGCATGGGGATTGCCATCGCCTTTGTCATGCAATGCCCAGTCGGCACACATGCCGACAGAAACAAAATTATCCTGCACATACCTTCTTACAATTTCAATTTGGTATTCCCTTGAAAGCTCCTTTGGAAGTGCCACTTCTATCTCTCTTGCAAGCTGTGCATTGGATTTCTTTTCTACCTTTTCCACCGCATTCCATAATACATTCCGGTCAGCATATTCCGGCGGAGCATGTGCCGGAAGTGCAACCTCTGTAAATACCACACCACGCTTTTTCGTAAAGTCATGGATAAGACCTGTGCGGTCATCCGTGAGCTTTTCGCCGGAGCGGTAGGCAGAAGAAGCAACTGCCGATTTCCCATCGCTCCTGCCGATGATTTTGATACTGCAATGATAAATTGCCATAGTGCATTTCCTCCTTCGTAAAAAGTGCATATTCCATATGGAAGAATGCCTGCATTTGGCATTCTTCCTATGTGAGACTTAGAACTTCTTTGCCTGCGTTTTGGGCATGCTTAGAAATTCTTCTCACATTTGCCTCGCAGAGCGCGCGCAAGAGACAGGCTCTGCCTGTCTATAAGTGCGCCCTTCTATCTAAAGAAAGAAGGGAATCAGGAAACACCTGACTCCCCAACCTCTTCCCTAATAATGTCCGTATCCGGACTTTTCTGCATTGCCTTTGAGAAAAACTTTCCATTTATCTCTTGTTTATTTAAAAATGCAATCAGCTTAGGGATTTCCTCAAGCTCAATACATCTTCCCAGCACCGACTCCACAGCCGCACCAATTTCTATCAGACGGTGGGTACGGATTTTCCGTTCTTCCTCCTTCTGGCGTTTCTGTAGCTGCTTCCTCTGTGCCTCCAGATGTTTTAACTCCTGTGCAAGTTTCTCAATTCTAGAATCCTTTTCCAGAATTCTTTCTTCGTAGGTTCTTGTAGATTTACCCATATAAAACTCCTTCCTACTGATATATATCAGCCATAAAAATAATGATTGGTATTTGTCTGTTCTTCTGCATCCGGTGTACTTACCTTGCGTTTCGCAATGTCATTTTCCATTAGATGCAAAAGCTTATCTTCAAAAGTAGCCGTGGTATTTTCTGCAAAATACACATTTACCCTGAAGGTGGTCTGCCCTATCTTTTTGGTAAAAGAAGACATCCCCTGTTCTGTTTTTACTGCCTGCTCCATAAAAATTCACCTCCCACTTGATGCAAGAACATTTGTTTGGTATAATTCAATTTAAGACCTGTAGGATTGCGGCAGTGGATAACACAAATCTTCATAAAATCCAGCTCCTTTCTGTTGATTTTAGTAATCTATTTTTAGCAAATAAGATTACTTCCTCACCAATAGGAGAAATACAGACAGAAAACGGAACTGTTTTTTGAAAAGTTTGAAAAATAATTTTTGAAAGGGTGGTGGGTTCCTGTTGAAGAAAGATACATCTGATTTTTTTGAAGAAGATATAATGGAAAACGAATTAGCGGAAGCCCTTGAACAGGAACAAACCGCTCTCCTTGAAATAGAACTTGAAAAAGAAACTAAATCGGCTGCACCGGAGATACCGGAAACATCAACAAGGAAAAAGCTAAAACGGGAACTGGAACGGGAAGCACTTTCCCGTCTGGAGGATGCCGCAAGAACGGAAGAAGATTTTCAGAATGTTATCACCTGGTGGAACAGGCTGGATGCCAATCGGGAACGTAAGGAACGCTACCATGAAATAGGAAGATCGGATGTTCCTCTTGAATGGGAAATGTCACCGGATGAGATCGTCATTCCTGCTCCCATTCAGCATGTTTACCAAAAGCAGATTCAAAAAGGTGATTTTCTGGATGCTGTTTTTAACTGCCCTTTTGAAATGCATGAGCTTGTGACAGATGAGGATATTTCCAGAGCGATTTTTGCATTGAAAGATGTTCAGAAAGAGCTTTTGTATCAGCTTGCCGTCCGTGGATATTCCTGTCAGATGATTGCAGCTTTCAGAAAACAGACGGACAGAAACATCCGTAAAATACGTGACACCATGTTAAGAAAGCTTCGAAAATACTTTATCCAAGTATTACAACAAAGGATTGATAACCAAATATCTCTGACAAAGGAAGAATTGATATTTTATGCCAACTATAAATCACTGATTACAGATAAAAAGAAACTGTAGCAGTTCAATATATGCCATTTGTAAAGCTGTACTTATCTTTTTTTCCATACTATTTCAAATACCATTTGACCATACCGAATCTGCTTGGTATGATAGTAATATATTTTTTGATAATTCAGATTACATAATAGAAAGAACAGATTGGAGGTTTTTATGATTAACCTTTTTAAGAACACCAGCTCCAACTGGGTACGATATGACAAATATAAATGGAAAGAAGACAAGGCAGGTACTCTCTATATCACACCTTCACCAGATGCCCAACCATCCCTTTATGATCCACTAAAGGATTCGGAACAGTTGGTACTAAAGGCGGTAAATTTGGGGCTTATGTGTATGGATAAAAAGAATACAAAAGAACAGCTGCAGGATGCCATTATGGATTTTGTTACCTGTTACGGTCTGCTCGGATTTATGACGGCACTTCCTACCACACCGGAATTTATCACATATGAAGCTGTCTATCTTCCAAAGAACCATTTCATCAAAGAGGAAAGCATGACCACGGAAAACTATCTCTCCTGCTTCTTTCCTTTTGATAAGATAGATTTCCGAAAAAGAGGAATGGAATCCTCATGGAGTACTGACAACATAGAAATGATTGCTCTGATTATGACCATGAAAAACAAGCCACAGGCAGTCCTTATGAGCTTCCAGAAGGAATATGCAGAAAGGTATGACTGGCTTGTAATCTTATTCAAGGATTGGGCATTTACCTTTATGTCAAGCTTTCTGTACTATCAGGACTTCGATATACTGGATGATATGCAGAAGCAGCTCTACCGTCAGGGCATGGCGGCATTTGGTGGAATTGCACCAACCTACCACATAGAACTGCTTGACCGCCCGACGATCGTGTGGGACTTCCACTCCCTGCTGCTGGGTGTGCAGATGATGTTTTCCTTTATGATTACAGATGAAAAGTCCACACTGAAGGTATGTAAGCATTGCGGCAATGCATTTGTAGCAGGAAGACCAAACAGTGTATTCTGTAGTGCAAAATGTAAGAACCAGTATAATGTGTATAAGAGTCGGGCGAAGGATAAGGACACCAATAACTAATTTACCTGCTATAAGAAAGAAGGCTTTATATGAATACAGATATTACAAAACAGATGGAAATGGTACTGTACAGGACCGAAGATGATAATGTGACCGTCAGTGCCTTAATAAAAGACGAAACAATATGGCTGACACAAAAAGCCATGGCTGAATTATTCGGTATTGACAAATCCGGCATCAGCCGCCACTTATCAAAAATTTTTGAAACTGGTGAATTGGATGAATCTTTGGTTGTTGCAAAAATTGCAACACCCAATCCGCATGGCAAAACTGCGGATAATACACAATATTCTCCTACCAATTATTACAATCTAGATGCCATTATTTCTGTAGGATACAGGGTAAATTCCATTCAGGCTACACAGTTTCGTATCTGGGCAACAAATATTTTAAAAGAATATATGATTAAAGGTTTTGCAATGGATGACGAACGTCTGAAGCAGGGAAAGACAGCATTTGGCAAAGATTACTTCCGTGAATTGCTGGAAAGAGTTCGCTCCATCCGTGCCAGCGAACGCAGAATCTGGCAACAGATAACGGATATTTTTGCAGAGTGCAGCATTGATTATGATAAAAATTCTGATATTACCTATCGTTTTTATGCTACCATACAGAATAAATTTCATTATGCCATTACCGGTAAGACTGCGGCTGAAATCATTTATAATCAGGCTGACCACACAAAGGAAAATATGGGGCTGACTACATGGAAAAACGCTCCCGATGGTCGTATTCTCAAATCAGATACACCGATTGCCAAAAACTATTTGGACGAAAAACAGATTCGTCAATTGGAGCGTGCGGTTACAGGTTATTTTGATTATATAGAGGATTTAATTGAACGTGAGAATGTTTTCACAATGGAAGAATTTTCAAAAAGTGTCAATGAGTTCCTTGAGTTCCGCCGATATGACATTTTGAAAGATAATGGACGTATTTCCCACAAGCAGGCAGTTGAAAAAGCATATCAGGAATATGATATTTTCAACAAGACACAACCGATTGAATCTGATTTTGATAAGGTAATAAAAGATTTGTCAAAAGCTCAGAAATAGCTTGTTATGCAACAGTACTGATGTTAGAAAGGATAATCAGATGAAAATCTCCACTATAGAAACAAAAAGCTATGTAACAAAGTCAAATCTTCCTGCTAGTGACTATGTTATAAATCCCTACGTCGGATGCCCTCATGGATGTAAATATTGTTATGCATGTTTTATGAAACGTTTTACTGGACATGATGAGCCGTGGGGAACATTTATTGATATAAAGAAATGCGACAAGCCTCTTAACCCGAAGCAATTAACCGGTAAGAGTGTCTTTCTTTCTTCTGTAACAGATTGTTATAATCCTTATGAAAAAGAATATGGAATAACAAGAAAAATCTTAGAACAACTTACAGCCATAGACTGTGAATTAAGTATTTCAACCAAGTCAAACTTAATACTGCGGGATATTGACTTATTGAAACAATGTAAGAATTTAAAAATATCTATGTCGATTAATACATTAGATGAACAATTTAGAATGGACATGGATAACGCCAGCAGCATTGCTGAGCGATTACAAACATTGGAAACACTTCACAAGAATGGTATATGTGTAGTTTTATTTATGTCTCCTATTTTTCCTGAACTGACGGATTGGCAGGCAATTATCGAACGGAGTAAAGACTATATTGACGAATATTGGTTCGAAAACCTTAATCTTAGAGGTGCTTATAAAAGTACAATTTTAGATTATATTTCAAGTAACTACCCTGACTACTACGATATTTACAAAAATATCTATATCAAGGGAAATAAGGATTACTGGGTAAAGCTTTCCAATGACATAGAAAAATATTGTGTCCAAAGTGCCATAAACCACATAAATTATTTTTACCACAAGGAATTGGTTGAAGCCAAAATAAACAAAACCAAATAAAGTTACGAAAAACACTGTGATTTGAATGTTTATATTCCTTTTTGCACTACTCAAATTTATTAAGTGGTTCCATCCTTATATCAGATTTATCCTAATTCCCCCAGAATTCGGGGGAATTAAAATTGTATAATAACTACAAAAACAGTTCCGATTTTCTTTCGGATTTCTCCTATTAGTGAGACAATAAATATTTTTACACAAACCAGCTTATTCGTGGTACAATAGAACCACAGATAAGCTGGTTGTTTGTTTTGAAAGGAGAATCTTATGAAAACAAAACAACCGGAACTTAATAAAATCACTGCACTCTACGAAAGATTATCCCGTGATGATGAGTTAAGTGGTGACAGCAACAGTATCGTAAACCAGAAAAAGATGTTGGAGAGATTTGCAACCGAACAGGGATTTACCAATCTTCGGCATTATACCGACGATGGATGGTCGGGAACCAATTTTGACAGACCGGACTGGAAGCGTATGCTTGCAGACATTGAAAAAGGCATTGTGGGATGCGTTATCGTAAAAGATATGAGCCGTATCGGGCGTAATTACCTTGAGGTAGGCTTTTATACGGAAGTTCTATTCCGCAAGAAAAATGTGCGTTTTATTGCCATTTCCAACAACGTGGACAGTTCCTTGAACGACGGCAGTAACGAATTTGCCCCATTCCTTAACATTATGAATGAGTGGTATGTACGTGATACCAGCCGGAAAATCAAATCCGTACTTCATAATAAGGGAATGGATGGAAAACATCTGACAAGTAATGCCATCTACGGGTACAAAAAAGATCCCGATGATCATGACCACTGGCTTATTGATGAGGAAGCTGCCGCTGTGGTAAGGCGTATTTATCAGCTTATCATAGAGGGAAATGGACCGATGCAAGTAGCAAGGATTTTAAAAGACGAGAAGGTCGAGAGACCATCCTATTACCTTGCAAAGCAGGGACTTGGAACCTGTCGGGGAAGTTGTGACATGAGCAGACCATACACATGGACAGCCACTACTATTTCAGACATTTTAAAAAAGCCTGAGTATATGGGGCATACCGTAAATTTTCGTACCAGAAAGGAATCCTATAAGGATAAAAATTCTGTGCGTAATTCACCTGAAGATTGGATTATCTTTGAAAACACACAGGAAGCGATCGTGGATGAAGAAACATGGCTTACTGTCCAAAAGATTCGTGAAACCAAGCACCGCCCTAACAAAAAAGGTGACATCAATCCTTTAACCGGACTGATGTATTGTGCGGATTGTGGTGCCAAGATGTTCAATCACCGCACCGGTGGTTACGAAAAGAAAGATAAAGATGGAAATCCTACCGGGAAGTATACCAATGCACAGGATAATTACACCTGCTCCACTTACAGCAAGGCAAAGAGCAAGTTTGAGAATAAGTGTACGCAACACCACGTCCGCACGGATGTTGTCCGTGATTTGCTTTTGGAAACCATTAGGTCTACCAGTAATTATGTGAAGGAGCATGAAGCAGAATTTATTGAAAAAGTTCGCAGTGCCACAGAACTCCAACAGGAAAGTGAAGCCAAGGCACTGAAAAAACGTCTTTCCAAAGAGCAGAAACGAATCAATGAACTAAACACCCTCATAAAGAAGATCTATGAGGACAATGTAAATGGGAAGTTAAGCGACAAGCGGTTTGAAATGCTTTTGGCAGACTACGAAGCAGAACAAAATGAATTAGAATTATCAGTGGAAGCTTTGGAGAATTCCTTGAATGAATATCAGGAAAATGCTGATAATGTAGATAAGTTTATTGAACTGGTACGCAAGTTTACAGATTTTACAGAACTTACTACTCCTATGATCCATGAATTTGTTGATAAAATCGTAGTACACGAAGCAGACAAATCTACCGGGGACAGAATCCAGCAGATAGATATTTATCTCAAGTATGTGGGAAAACTGGATGTCCCGATGCCAGAGCTTACTCCCGAACAGATAAAAGAAGAAGAACGTAAACGCCGTAAACGTGCATGGAATCGTACTTATATGCGACGAAAATATGAACGTGAAAAGGCAGAACGAGAGGCAAAAGAAAAAGGGTTATCTGAGACAGTCAACTAGACTTTCCTAGAAATAACCCTGTGATAGTGAAACATGAGAATGTCGCAAATCATGAATTCTGATTCTCTTTACACCGGATTCCTTACATCCTCTTTTCATCTCATGCTGTAAATAATGTTTTGAAATCTCAAATAATCTAGTATCGTTATTGCACTTGTACAACATTCCAAAATAATCCTCTAACTCTTCACACAGGAAATCCGGTAAATTGATATCACGATTACTCTTCTCCGTTTTTGGCTCTGTGATAACATCCTTTCTCTCTAATCGCTGATAGGACTTTCTGATATGCAAAATCTTTTTCTCTAAATCCACATCTTCCCTTGTCAGCGCAAGCAACTCTCCTTCACGAATTCCGGTCCAGAATAACAACTCGAATGCATAGTAGGACATTGGCTTACTTTTCATAGTTTCAATAAACTGTAAAAACTCATCCCTCGTCCAGAACAGCATTTCCTTCGCTTTCTTCTTGCCCATGTTTCCTACCTTTTTACAAGGATTGTTCTTCAAATCATAATATCTGGTAGCGTGAATAAAGATAGCACTCATCTGCGCAGAAATGGTTTTTAAGTATGTAGGTGAATATCCCTTACCGTCATCATCACGCATCTGCAATATCTCATTCTGCCACTGCATAATATCCGATGTACAAATATCTGTCAGTGCCTTTTCCTCGAAATACGGCAATATCTTTGTCCTAATAATATGCTCCTTAGTCAGATACGTGTTGTACTTGAGCCTTGGTTTCAAATCCTCCAAGTAGCTCTCTACAAACTGACCAAATCCCATATTTACATCCTTTGATTTCTTTAAAAGATATTCTCTCTCATACTCCAAAGCTTCTCGCTTAGTCTTAAAACCTCTTTTGTGAAGTATCTTTACTTTGCCCTGCCAATCGGTATATCTGGCATATACTGTCCATGTTCCTTGACTTATATCTTTACTTACTGACATTACACATCTCCTCCATACATATCGTGATTTACTTCCGCTTGATAATAGTTCTTCATCGTATTTGAAGCATTATATAGAGCAGTCAATAAATAACTTTTTATATTCCTAACCTTTGACGTATTCTTTTCCAGACAATCCATCACATACTCAATATGTGTCATATCCAGCTTTAAAAACTTGCTTTTAACTAGCTCATGAGGATATTTATCTCCACCAATACGAATTGATTTTCTTTTTATTGCTACTGTATCAATGATTAAATCCGTTATTTCCTCGATGATTTCTTTCTTAATCGGGTTATCTCTAAGCAAATATTCATATCCTATATTTTCTTTAATGATAGGAGTATACAAATCAATCTCATCCATCTGATTTAAATCGTTCTCTTGATTGATAGATAGATTATTATTTAATTCTTGATTAGTATATTTATAATTATTATATTGTGACTGATTTCCGGCTATCGGGTTATCGGCTAGCCGTTTATCCGTTAACCGATAATCAGTAAACGGTGAAATTGGCGTTTCATGGACCTCAATGACATTTTCAGAAAAAACACCATGCTCACCTCTCGTCTGCTCCTTGGTAAGATATCCAATCCCTTGCAAACTACGTAAGCAACTGTTAATCGCAGCCTTTCCATCAGGTAGTATCTTTCCCAAGCCTGCAACGGTAAATTCCCAATTATCCGGTAATGACAGAAGTGTCAATAACATTCCTCTGTCCTTTAGACTGAGTCCCTTATCAAATACAATTCCCTTATAAACATTCACATAATTGCCTTGTGTTTTATTCTTTAAAACAGGTATTTTTCTCATCTCCTCTCTTGAAAGAGGACACATCACGTGCTAACATATATGTATCTTTGGTACATACTACGTATGTGTCATATGCTCCTGTTGCCGCAGGAGCTTTTTTATATACATTCTCGTTTCTCTTTCTCATCTACGTTTCCTCGTTTCTTAATTAAATGGTATTACGCATTTTTCATACAAGCTTCGTTGTAATACACTCGATTAATTTTCCCGCTCATAACAAGCAACTTAGGATTCTCCGCTTTCATTTGTTCCGAAAGCTGTTTAATAATCGCATATCCTTTTGACCTACTACACCCCCAATCTCTACATACTTCATCCACACCTACATATACTGGCATTCTCTTCTGTTCCATATTCTTGTCTCCTTTCTGTGGAATAAATAGATTATTCGTATTATTACGCATTTCGTAACGAATAATTGCATACTGGTACGCAATGCGTAATTTGTCAACTATTTTTTTCGTAATATTACATTTTTCGTATTGAGAATGCGTATTACTATATGCTATACTAACTTCGTAATCTGGATGAATTACTATCTTAACTTCCAGTAGAAGTTGACACTCAATCGAAAATAAATGCTCAAAACGGGCAGAAAATCAGCGAATTTTCTTGATTTTCTGCCCGTTTCTTGTTATAATAATTGAGTAGGTATACATACTTAATGTTTGAGTGAGA